>NZ_JBFUMY010000051.1:0-48191 GCF_054049135.1 Kitasatospora sp. P5_F3
TGCGGCAGGATATGCGACCAACGGGGCTTCCCGGCTGACGAGTTGAGGCGTAGAGAACCTGCTCAACGGCCAGGAGGCCCTGTCTGTAGCGCCGAACATCCGCTCGATCCGTCAGATCACCCGATCAGGTACCGAGCTGAAAAGGCTCACTGGTGAATAGCTGGGCCGATATCTGACGATCCATACCGTTCTCCCACCGAGGTGATGCCCCTCTCGGCCGCTCTCGGCACCGGGCCCGCGCGGCAGGGAGGCCACAGCATGTCCGGGCGGGGCCGATGACCGGAAAAATGACTTGTCGCACCGTCAGCCGGGATATCCGAACTCCACCGCCACCGCCGTGCCCCCACCCGGTACGGACCGTACCGAGAGTGCGCCACCGAGCCGCCGGACCCGCTGACTCGCCCCGGCCGGCGAGGATGACGGACTGATCAGTTGGCCCACTCGCGGACCTTGGCGATCCTGGCCTTCAGCTGGTTCGCCGTCGCCTGGGCCGTGAGCGGCCCGCCGCACTGCCGGCGCAGCTCGTTGTGGATGGTGCCGTGCGGCTGGTTGGTCCGGTGGTGCCAGGCGGCGACCAGCCCGTTCAGCTCCTTGCGCAGGTCGCGCAGCTCCTGATGGGTCACCACCGGACGCTGCTCGGCCGGGAGTTCCAGCAGGTCGGCCTCGTCGGCCGGCTTGCCCTTGGAGCGCTGGATCTGCCGGGTCTGACGCTTCTGCAGCAACATCTGCACCTGGTCCGGCTCCAGCAGGCCCGGGATACCGAGGTAGTCGTCCTCCTCCTCGCTGCCCGGGTGCGCCTGCATCCCGAACTCCATGGAGTTGTAGAGCACCCGGTCGAAGACCGCGTCGGAGCCGATCGCCTCGTAGCTGAACTCGTCCCCGCCGCCGTCCGGGCCGTCGTTGGCCCGCTCGGCCTCGGCGAGCAGCCGGTCCTCCTCGTCGAAGAGACCGTCACCCTCCTTCTTCGGCCGGTCCAGCACGTGGTCGCGCTGCAGCTCCATCTCGTTGGCGAAGCCGAGCAGGGTGGGCACCGTGGGCAGGAAGACCGAGGCGGTCTCGCCGCGCTTGCGGGCCCGGACGAAACGGCCGACCGCCTGGGCGAAGAACAGCGGGGTGGAGATCGAGGTGGCGTACACCCCGACGCAGAGCCGGGGCACGTCGACGCCCTCGGACACCATCCGGACCGCGACCATCCAGCGGGAGTCCCCCGCCGCGTAGTCGGAGATCCGCTGGGACGACTCGTTCTCGTCGGAGAGCACCACGGTGGCCTTCTCGCCGCTGATCTCACGCAGGATCTTGGCGTAGGCGCGGGCCACGTTCTGGTCGGTGGCGATCACCAGGCCGCCGGCGTCCGGGATCGCCTTGCGGACCTCGGTGAGACGCTTGTCGGCGGCCTGCAGCACGCTCGGGATCCACTCGCCCTGCGGGGCCAGCGCGGTCCGCCAGGCCTGCGCGATCAGGTCCTTGGTCATCGGCTCGCCGAGCCGGGCCTCCAACTCGTCGCCGGACTTGGTCCGCCAGCGCATGTTGCCGCTGTACGAGAGGAAGATCACCGGGCGGACCACGTGGTCGGCCAGCGCGTGCCCGTAGCCGTAGGTGTAGTCGGCGACCGACTTCCGCAGCCCGTCGGTGTCCTGCGCGTACTGGACGAACGGGATCGGGTTGGTGTCCGAGCGGAACGGCGTACCGGTCAGCGCGAGCCGCCGGGTGGCCGGCTCGAAGGCCTCGAAGCAGGCCTCGCCCCAGGACTTGGAGTCACCGGCGTGGTGGATCTCGTCCATCACCACCAGGGTCTTCCGCGCCTCGGTGCGGTTGCGGTGCAGCATCGGGTTGACCCCGACGCCCGCGTAGGTGACCACGATGCCGTGGTACTCCTTCGACAGCGGCCCCGAGGAGTAGGCCGGGTCGAGCTTGATGCCTATCCGGGCGGCGGCCTCGGCCCACTGCTTCTTCAGGTGCTCGGTCGGGGCGACCACGGTGATCTGCTGCACCAGGTGGTTGTGCAGCAGGTACGAGGCCAGGGTGAGCGCGAAGGTGGTCTTACCGGCGCCGGGGGTCGCGACCGCGAGGAAGTCCCGCGGCTGCTTCTCGACGTAGGTGTCCAGCGCACCCTGCTGCCAGGCCCGGAGCTTGCCCGCCGTGCCGTACGCGGCGCGGCTCGGGAAGGCCGGGGACAGGTGGTGCGAGCCCGCGCCGACAGCGCGGACCGGCGCATGCGGGTCGGCATCCGAGAACAGCGGGGCCATGGCGGAGGAAGCGGCAGTACTCACGGTCTCCGAAGGGGATCGTCGCAGGTCAGGGCCTGTGCGGCAGGCCCGCCCCGCAGTCGGACAGCGGTCGGACAACCCGCCTAGCCTACCGGCACCCGCCCCGGCCGGCCGCCCGACACGAGATCCGCCGGCCCGCCCGGACGGTGTACGGCGCGCCCCCGCCGAAGCCCGGGTCGGCCGGCCGGTTTCGACGGAAAGATCACGGGCAGTGTGACGTGGATCACGTTATTCGGTGTCAGAAGTGACGTAAGGCCCCAGGGGTCCCCCGGCTCTCACTGGTGTGGGCCCAAACAACCGGGCCCACGCCCGATCGGGAGGAACCCATGTCCGCCGCCGTAGTCGAGCAGGTCGCCCAGGCCCGGCTCATCGTCAGCACCCACCGCTCCGCTCTGCTCCGTGTCACGTTGCGGTACCGGTCCGACGACCCGCTGGCGGTGCGGATGGGCTTCCCGGCCGAGTACTCGCTGGACGTCGAGCCCGAGCTGCTGGACGCCCCGCAGCCGCTGCCCGAGATCGAGTGGGTGTTCGCCCGTCAGCTGCTGGCGGCCGGTCTCGACCTGCCGACCGGCGACGGCGACGTGCACATCCGCCCCGCGCTCGGACAGCGGGCCATGGTCGAGCTGCGGGCCCCCGAGGGCGTCGCGCTGCTCCAGTTCGAGGCGCCCGAGCTGCGCCGCTTCCTCTGGCGCAGCTACCTCGCGGTGGCCGAGGGCGAGGAGTACACCCACCTGGACGCGGACCAGGCGCTGGCCGAGCTGCTCGGCTGAAAGCGCATCAGCCGGACAGCTTGCGCATCAGCCGGACTCCCTGGGCGGGCGTCAGATGCGGCAGGTACGCCTTGCCGATCGCCCGGCTGATGCTGCCCAGCGCGGCCGGGTCCGGGTAGACCATGTACATCGGCCGGTACTCGGGCTGGAACTTGGCTTTGAAGGCGAGCAGCGAGCGGAAGCCGTAGACCGGCTCCATGCTCCGGCCCAGCCAGTCCATGGTGCGGTCCAGCGTGCTCAGTTCGGCGCCGCGTTCGGCCCGGGCCAGCGGTGCGCCGGAGAGGCTGAGGAACTCGGCGCCCTCCTCCTTGAAGCCGAGCGCGGCGGAGGCGATCAGGAACTCCATCACACCCCGGAAGCCCTCCGAGCGGCGCCGCATGAAGTCCAGCGTCCAGCCCACCGGGGCGCCGTCCCGGTAGACCGGCATCCAGCTGGTCAGCCCGTGCACGGTGCGGTCGGCGTCCACCGCGACCAGCACCCGGACCGCCGGGTCGGCCAGCTCGGCCAGGCCGCCGAGGGTGAAGCCCATCTCGGGCAGGCCCTTGTCGGAGACCCACTCCTCCGAGATCGAGCGGATCTGGTCCCGGATCGCGATCGGGGCGTCCTGCCAGCTCCACCACTCGGCGGTGATGCCCTGCTTGCCGGCCTTGTTCAGCGAGGTCCTGATGTCCTGCCACTTCTTGCCCGTGAAGGCCAGGTCGGGCAGCGGCACCACGGTGTCCTCGGCGACCTGGAGCGAGCGCCAGCCGAGCTGCTCGGCGGCCTGCCGGGTGTCGGCGGTGACCGAGTAGAAGCACGGCGTCCAGCCGCGCTCGTCGCAGTACTCGGCGAACCCGGCCACCGCCCGCCGCCGGGCGGCCGGTTCGCCGAACGGGTCGCCGGTGGTCAGCGCCACGGTGGCGAGCACCCGGTACGGGACGGCCGCCTCGCCCTGCTGGTCGAACCAGTAGTGGTTGCCGTCCCAGGTGGAGATGAAGGAGAGCGTCGAGCCGCCGTACCGGGTCAGCAGCTCCCTGGCCCGGGCCGCGTCCTCGGCGTCCACGTGCACCACCGGACGGCGGAACGCCAGCAGCAGCGCGACCAGGGCGACCGCCCAGAACAGCACCCCGCACCAGATCTCCAGCGCCTGCGCGGTGCCGCCGACCGCGATCGGGTAGTCCGGCACCAGGTCGTTGTAGGCGGGCGGCAGCAGCTCCGAGGGCAGCCCGGCGAACAGCCCGCCGAGGGTGGCGTCCGGCTCGTACTGGTCCCGGACCAGCCAGCCAATCCCGACGTACGCCCCGCAGCTCAGCACCAGGGCGGAGCCGATCACCAGCGCCAGCCGGCGCAGGTCCCGCCCCGGCAGCCGCTGGTCGAAGCGCTGACGGCTGATCAGCAGCAACACCAGCATCGCCACCGGCAGCAGCATCGCCTCGCCCATCAGCTGGAACAGGTAGGCGTTGCCACCGCTGTCGGCGAAGTCGTCGTAGTTGTCCGCCAGCACCCAGGCCAGCACGCCGGTCCAGAGCAGTTCGGTGCCGGCGGTGATCCACCAGGCCGCCCGTAGCCCCCGGCGCAGGCCCTCGGCCAGCACCACCAGCAGGGCGGGCACCAGGGCCGCCATCAGCCGCCCGGGCGAGTCGAAGAACCGCTGGGTGGAGTGCGCACGGGCGCAGGCCTCGACCGACTCCTCACAGGCCGCGGTGACCTCCTCGGCCGAGGGCACGTGCGAGAAGTACAGCTCGCTCATGGTGTTGAAAGGCCCGATCGCGTCCTGGTAGAGCGAGGCGACCAGCGGGCCGAGCGCGGTGGCCAGCAGGCAGAGCGCGACCAGTACCCGCGCCTCGGTGTGCGAGATCCCGCGTGGCAGAGCCGGCCTGCGGTGGTGCAGCAGCGCGCCCAGCAGCATGCCGACCAGCACGCCCGCGAACCGCTGGACGCTCTCCAGATGGCCGATGTAGAGCATCGCCACCAGCGGCACCAGCACCGCCAGCAGCCGCACCCGGCGCCGCCAGAGCGCGGTCAGCCGGTAGCTGAGCACCGCCGCCAGGCCGAGCAGGCCGACGCCGGGGCCGATCGCGATCTGGTCCTGGATCGAGTTCAGCCAGTCCAGGTCGGCCGCCACCCCGAGCCGGACCAGGCCGGTGCCGAGCAGCGTGCCGAGCATCTGACAGGCGATCAGCACCCCGGCGGTCAGCGGGGTCCCGAGCCGCTGCTCGGCGACCGGGCCGAGCACCAGCAGCAGCAGGCTGGTGAACACGTACGCGCCGATGCCCGGGCACCAGAACAGCGAGCTGACCACGGTCCACCAGTGACCGTCCGTCAGGGTCGGGATGCCGACCCCGACCTGTTCGAGCAGCGACTGCCCCGGCCCGTCACCGAGGCTGCCGGTGGCCGCGCCGACCACCCAGAGCGCGGTGAACAGGGCCACCGTGAGCGGCGCGGTGCGCAGCCGACCGGCCAGCAGGCCGAGCAGCCGCAGCCAGCGGTGCCAGCCGCGCTCGGGCTCGGGGGCGATCGGGGCGGCCTCGGCCGCCGGGAGGGTTTCGGTCATCGGATCAGTCCCGCCTGCTGGGCCAGCCAAGGGATGTTGACGCCCAGTCCGGCCCGGAAGGTGTTCCAGTCGTGGCCGCCGGGGACGGTCTGGAAGTGGGCCTGCATTCCGGCCGCCAGCGCGGCCTGGTAGACCTTCTGCTGCTGCGGCCCGAACTCGCCGTCACCGGCGCCGACCACGAAGGCCGCAGCGGTGTCGGGGAACTTCTTCCGGGCCATCACGTGCAGCGGGTCGACCGCGTCGAAGGCCGCCTCGTCCCCGCCGAACGCCTGCTGCACGGTCTCCTGACGGGTGCCCAAGGTGGGCCCGTCCTGTCCGGAGATGTCCAGGAACATGCCGTAGACCTCCGGGGCGTTCACGGCCAGCTGCAGTGAACAGGTGCCGCCCTGGGACAGCCCGCCGATCGCGGTGGACTTCCGGCCGGTGGCGGTCTGCAGATGGGTGTGCACCCAGTCCGGCACGTCCTGGGCCAGATAGGTCTGGGCCTGGGCGATCTTCGAGTTCATGCAGAGCGAGTTGCCCCACTCCGAGCCGTTCTGACCGATCGCCACCACGATCGGGGCCAGGCCCTGGTGCGCGGCGGCGAAGGCGTCCATCTGCTGCGGCATCTCGCCGGTGCCGACCCACTGCGCCGGGGTGCCGGGCTGGCCGGTCAGCAGCACCAGGACGGGCAGCAGCGGCCGGGGGTTCGCCTGGTAGGCGGGCGGCAGGTAGACGTACGCGTCCGGGGTGCTGAAGCCGGACCTGACGCCCGGGATCGGGGTGGTCGACACGGTGCCCTTGGCGGGCAGCCCGGCGGGGGCGTGCCAGACCTCGGCGAGCGTGCTGCCCTCCGGTACGTGCACCGGCGTGACCTGACCGGTGGTCAGCGCGTCGGTCTTGCCGATCAACGGCTCCAGCATCACCCGCAGGGTGGGGTACTCGTCGAACTGCCGGTTGATCTGCGAGGAGGCCATCAGCACCACCAGCGCGGCAGCCAGCGCCGCCACCGCCCGCCCGCGCCAGCTCAGCGGCGGCATCCGCAGCGCGGCCAGGCAGAGCCCGAGGATCGCCACCGCGATCCAGAACAGGGTCGGCCGCGGCAGCCCCTCCGGGAACGGCGTCCACCAGTCGTCCACCACGAACCGCAGCAGCACCGTGAGCGCGGCCGCCAGCACCACGGCGCACGGCAGCCGCCTGCTCCACCAGTGCCTGCTCCTGGAGTACGCCAGGCCGAGCAGCGCGGCCCAGCCGACCGCCAGCACCAGGTACGGGATCACCCCGGTGGTCAGCGACCAGTCCAGCGGGTTCCAGCCGGCCAGCTCGGTGTGACGGCCCATCAGGTGACGCTCCGCACCAGGTGGGCGAAGACCACCACGTTGGCGTCCCAGCCGTGCGCCGCCGAGAACCCGCCGCCGCAGGTGATCAGCCGCAGCTGGGAGTCGGCCCGCTGGCCGTACACCCGGGTGTCGGGAAAGTCCGTCTTGGCGAAGCTCTCCACGCCGTCCACGGTGAAGTACCCGGTGCCCTGGTCGGCGCCGTCCACCTCCACCTGGTCGCCCTTGTGCAGGGTGCCGAGACCGTAGAAGACCGCGGGCCCGGACGCGATGTCGACGTGCCCGGCCATGATCGCGGTACCGCGCTGGCCCGGGGTGACACCGTCCCGGTACCAGCCCGTGAGGTTGCGGTCGTGCTCCGCCGGAGTCTCCAGCCGGCCGCCGACGTCCAGCCCGAGCGCGGCCACCGGGGCGTCCACCCGGAGCGCCGGGATCCTGATCCGGGTCGGCACCGCGTACGGCCTGGGCGGCACCAGCAGGGCCGCCGTGGTGGCTCCGTCCATCGCCTGGCTGCCGTCCGGACCGAGCGGGCCGCCGTGCCCGCCGCCGGCCAGCAGCCAGGCCCCGACCAGCAGGGCACCACCCGCAGCGAGCGAGCCCGGCCACGGACTCCTGGAGACCTGCCCGGTCACTCCCGACTCCCCTCGTCCTTCCGACCCTGATCCGTGCCAGTCAACCGCCGCCGGTGTCGCCCCGCGCGGCGAGCGCGCCCTCGCGCCGATCGCAGCAAGGAACATGACCGCAGGTCAGCGCCCTGACGACGGGTCAGCACCCGCGCCGACCATGGCCTGCCCCGAACGAGTGACCGCACCGCCCGGCAGCCGGCGCCTGGACAGCAGCCCCTGGGTGCTCACGCCGGCCAGCACGATCGCGGGCAGCTCGGCCGACTTCTCGTACAGCAGGAATCTCGGCACCCAGTGCGGGCCGTACCTGGCGTTCGCCCGGTAGCGCTCCTCCAGCCGCCACCAGCGGGCCAGCGAGCCCAGCCCGGCCTTCGCCAGCCGGAGCACAGGACCGGCGCCGACCCGGGCCCCGCGCTCGAAGACGTGGCGGAACATCGCGAAGTTCAGCGAGATCCTGACCACCCCGAACTCCCGGGCCCGCACCAGCAGTTCGGTGAGCAGGAAGTCGACCAGCCCGTCGTCGGACTCGCGGTCCCGGCGGACCAGGTCGAGGGTCAGGCCATCGGTGCCCCAGGGCACCAGGTTGACCAGCGCGCAGACCCGGCCGTACTCGTCCCGGCACTCGGCCAGCAGGCAGTCGCCGTCCACCGGGTCGCCGAGCCGTCCCAGCGTCATGGTGAGGCCGCGCTCGCCCCGGCCGTGCCGCCAGGCGTCGGCGAGCCGGACCAGCTCGGCCGACTCGGCCGCCGGGACGTCCCGGTGACGGCGCAGCAGCACCCGGTACCCGGCCGCGATGACCCGCTCCCGGACCTCTCGCAGCTCCGCCGGCGGCTCGAAGCCCGCCGCCTCGACCACCGCCTCGGCGCCGAACTCCAGCGCCCGCAGCCCCGACCGCTGGTACGCCGTCCCGGCCCGCTCCCCCGCCCCCAGCACCGCCGGGATCCAGGCGTACTGCCTGGCCTGCTGCCGCCAGACCTCGATCGCCTGCGGCCAGGCCTCCGGGTCGCCGATCGGATCGCCGGTGGCGAAGGTGACGCCGTTGACCACCCGGTGCAGCACCGCCGCCTTGCCCGACGGCGACCAGCAGACCGCCCGGTCCCGACGGAGCGCCAGATAGCCGAGCGAGTCCCGCTCGCCGTGCCGGGCCAGCAGCGCGCGCAACCGCTCCTCGTCCTCGGGCTCCAACCGGACCAGCCCGCGCGGCGAGCGGAACAGCAGCCGGACGGTGACCAGCAGCAGGCCCGCGCCCAGCACGTTCAGCAGCAGGTCGAACCAGCCGGGCACCGCAAGATCGGCGTACTCACCGATGCCGGAGAGGGTGACCAGCCGGAGTGCCACGTACTTCGCACAGTCGCCCCAGCCGGGCGAGCTGCCCTGGTCGGCCACCCGGAGCAGGACGGCGCCCACGGCGGTGAGCAGCGCGCCGCCACCGACCAGGAAGGCCAGCGCGAGCGGCAGGTTGCCCGGCTCGCCCCGGGCCCGGAAGGCCGGGCGGCCGAGCAGCAGGGTCACCAGCACAGCCAGGGTCAGCCCGGCCGAGACCCAGTTGAAGGGGTGCGCGCGGTCCTCCGGCAGCACCGCGAGGGCGATCGAGAACAGCACCGCGTACAGCGCCACCACGGTGGTGGCCACCACCCAGGCGGCCCGCTTGCGGCGGCGCAGCATCACCGCGAGCAGCGCGGCGAACAGTGCGGCGGTGAAGCCCGCGGTCATCAGCACCGGGGTGAAGAACTCACCGCTGTTGGCCCGGTGCACCTGATCGCGGAACGGCGCGACCAGCCCGGCCAGCAGGTTGAGCGCCGCCGCGACCCGCAGGTACCACTCGGCCCCGGTGGCGCACCGGCCGCGCCAGCGCGGCAGCTCCACCGGCGGCGCCTCAGCCGCCGCCTTGGCCGCCTTGGCCGCCTTCGCCGCCGGGGGTGACGGCGGCTCAGCCGGAGGCTCCAGGTGCGGGTTCGGGTGCGGGTTCGGGTCGGGGGCGCCGGCCAGCACGTCGTACACCGAGGTTTTCGCCGCCACCAGCCGTCGGTGGATCCGCTCCTCCCGGCGCTCCGCCCTGGCCAGCCGCCGGGGCCGGGCGTGGTAGCGCCAGCGGGCCCACGGGCTGCGCGGCCTGGCCAGCCGGAGCATCCCGACGACCGCCAGCGGCGCCAGCATCACGCCCAGCAGCCCGGTCCAGAGCTTGCCCTTGAGCAGACAGACCAGCACCGGCACCAGCAGCAGGCCTGCGCCCAGCAGCTGACTGCCGGTCACCCCGCCGACGAAGCCGCCCAGCGGCACCTCGCCGATCAGCAGCAGCCCGATCAGCGACACGGTCAGGATCACCGCGTCCACCGAGGTCCGGCCCTGTTCGCTCCAGTACACGTCCTCCAGGTGCAGCACCAGCGCGAACTCGTCCAGCACCAGCCCGCAGCCGATCCCGAACCCGGCCGCCAGCACCTCCCACAGCGCCCCGCCGTCGCCCCGGACCGCGAAGGCGCCGACCCCGCAGATCACCATCAGTCCCTGGCCGAACACCACGTGATGGATGTGCAGCCCGCCGGGCGTGACGTTGCCCGGCCACCAGGAGGTGCCGCGGCGGATCATCCGGACACTGAACCGGATGAACAGGAAGGAGCCGATCAGTCCGAGCAGCAGCAGGAAGAGCGGCTGCCGACCGGTGTCGACGATCCGCTCGTGGTAGGCATCGAGCACCGACTGCCACATGGACGGATCTGCCTCCGTGAGTCCCGGGCTCCCATCTGACGCCGGGTCAGGGCCGGTCGCCAGCCGGGTACTCCGAACGGGCGAGCGTCGCTCTCACGCCCTGAGGATCACCCCCGCCACCGCCCCGCCTTACCCGGCGGACGGCACCCGCCGTGGCAGGCTGTGCCCCATTAGCCACATCCGTGCACTTATCGGACTATTCATCGGCCGACTCCCGAGGGCCTCGGCTCAAGTCACCCCGCACGGCCTCCAGGAACGGACGTGACCATGGACGCACTCTCCCGCCGCACACTGCTGGCCGCCGGGGCCGCCACCGCCGCCACACTCGCGGCCGGCTGCGGCAGTTCGACCGGCAGCGACGGCGAGCAGGCCGCCGCCGCCCCGCCCGCCGTCGGCAGCCCGGGAGCCCACCCCAGCGTCCCGGCCAAGCCCCCGGCCATCGTGATCGGCGACGGCTCCACCTCGGACACCGGCCCGCAGCCCCACCAGCCCACGCCCGAGCAGCTCAAGCCCGGCGAGCGGCCGCCGCAGTTCGTGGTCTTCTCCTGGGACGGCGCGGGCGAGCTGGACAACCGCCTGTTCACCCGGTTCCGGCAGCTGGCCAAGGACAACAACGCCTCGATGACCTTCTTCCTGTCCGGCATCTACACCCTGCCAGAGGCCAAGAAAGACCTCTACCACCCGCCGCAGCACCGGGTCGGCGCGAGCGACATCGGCTACCTGACGGACCAGCACATCCACGACACCATCGAGCAGATCGGCGCCTCCTGGCTGGAGGGCCACGAGATCGGCACCCACTTCAACGGCCACTTCTGCGGCGCCAACGGCGGCGGCCGGTGGTCGCCCGAGGAGTGGGACAGCGAGATCGAGCAGGCGATGTCCTTCGTGATGAGCTGGAAGACCAACACCGGCTTCACCGACCTGCCCGCGCTGCCCTTCGACTACCGCAAGGAGCTGATCGGCGGCCGCACCCCCTGCCTGGAAGGCCAGCGCGGCCTGCTGCCGACCGCGGTCAAGCGGAACTGGAAGTACGACAGCAGCGGCCCCGGCGGCACCCAGGTCTGGCCGCAGAAGTTCCAGGGCGGGGCGCTCTGGGACATGCCGCTGCAGTCCGTCCCGTTCCCCGGGCACAGCTTCCAGGTGCTCTCGATGGACTACAACATCATGTACAACCAGTCCGGCAACAACACCAAGGCCGGCGCGGGCTCGTACGACGCCTGGCGCACCCAGGCCGCCGGGTCGTACCTGGCCGGCTTCGAGCGGGCGTACAACTCCAACCGGGCACCGCTGTACATCGGCAACCACTTCGAGCAGTGGAACGGCGGCATCTACATGGACGCCGTCGAGCAGACCATCAAGACCATCGCGGGCAAGCCAGAGGTCCGGCTGGTGTCGTTCCGTCAGCTGGTCGAGTGGCTGGAGGTGCAGGACCCGGCGGTGCTCCGCAAGCTGCAGACCCTCAACCCGGGCCAGGCACCGACCGGCGGCTGGGAGACCTTCCTCGGCACCCCGGCAGCGGCCGGCCCCGCTGCCGCCGGCCCCGCCGCGGCCGCCGTGAGCCCGGCGGCGGGCTGACGGTCAGGCCGCCTTCACCCTGCTGGTGAGGGCGGCCCCCAGCAGGGCCACGCCCGCCATCACCGCGAAGATCACCGCGAACGGTGCGACCGGCACCCCAGCCGCATCCGCCGCGCCCACCGCGCCCGCCGTCGAGTCCGCCACCGTCAGGGAGCCGCCGCCGAGCGCGGCGAACAGCACGCCCGCCAGACCGGCCAACGCCACGTTCCCGAGCGCGTCACTGAGCTGGAGCGAGGCCGAGTTGACCCCCGCCTCCTCCGGCGCCGAGAGCTTCATCATCAGCACGCTGATACTGGCCACCGCCAGTCCCATCCCGATCCCGCCGACCGCCCAGGCCACCGCGGTCACCCAGACCGGCACCGCCGGTATCAGCACCAGCGCCGCCCCCGCGATCGACACCGCCGTCAGCACGAATCCCAGCCGGATCAGCGCCTCCCGGTGCCGGTCCGCCGTCGGCCGCCCCTGCAGCCAGGAGCCCAGCGCCCAGGACAGCCCGCCACTGGTCAGGGTCAGCCCCGCCATGGTCAGCGACAGGTGCCGCTGAGTGACCATCATCAGCGGGATGAACAGCTCGGCCGTGAAGAACGCCCCCGCCGCCACCCCGCGCAGCACGATCACCGTCGGCAGCCCCCTGGCCGCCCGCAGCGCCCCGGCCGGCAGCAGCCGCAGCGCGGCCGGAACCAGCAGCGCCGCCCCCGCCACCGCCGGGATCAGCCCCAGCAGATCGCGGCGCTGTCCCGCGTACTGCAACAGCGCCGCACCGACCGCGGCCATCGCCGCCAGACCGGTCCGCCGCAGGTCGAACTCCGCACCCTGCTGCGGCGGCTGGGCCCGCTCGGCCCGCCGCAGGGCCGGGCCCATCACCGCCAGCGGCAGCAGGATCAGCACCGGCACCGCCAGGAACACCCAGCGCCAGCCCAGGTGCTGGGTCACCGCACCCGAGATCAGCGGCCCGAGGATCGAGGGCAGCACCCAGGCCGCCGAGAAGGCCGCGAACACGGCCGGCCGCAGCCGCTCCGGAAAGGCCCGCCCGACCACCACGTACAACGCCACGATCACCAGCCCGCCACCGAGCCCCTGCACCGCCCGGCCCGCCACGAACATCCACATGTTCGCCGCCGCACCGGCCACCACCAGGCCCACCCCGAACACGGCGATCCCGGTGAACAGCGGCCCCATCGGCCCCCGCCGGTCCGACCACTGCCCCGAGACCACCAGCGCGAACAGCGTCGTGGTGAAGTACCCCGAGAAGGCGAAGGCGTACAACCCGAGCCCGTGCAGTTGCCTGGCCGCCTCCGGCATCGCGGTGTTCACCGCCGTCGCCTCGAAGGCGAGCAGCAGGACGACCGAGACGATCCCGAGGGTGAGCGCACGGTACGGGCCGCTCAGCACGCCCCCGCTCTCCGCTTCCGGGAGCGGGTCTTCCGGACGGACGGCATCGACCGAGGTGGGGGAAGCTGTGGTCATGGATGCCATCGTAAGTGCCGTGGCCGCCTTTTACTCCTGACCTGCGGTCCCGACACCCCTCCGCCCCTGGTCCTAGGACCGCTGCTGCGCGCGCGTCAGTGCAGCACCTTCAGCCCGACCACCCCGCCCAGGATCAGCACCAGGCAGGTGATCCGGGCCGCGGTCACCGCGTCCCCCATCACCGCCATGCCGTACAGCGCGGTACCGATCGCACCGATCCCGACCCAGATCGCGTACCCCGTGCCGAGCGGGATCGACTTCATCGCGTACGCCAGCCCACCCATGCTGAGCACCAGCGCGACCCCGAACACCACCGTCGGCACCAGCCGCGAGAACCCCTTCGACGCCTCCAGAGCAACCGCCCACACCGTCTCCAGCACACCGGCGATGATCAGAACAACCCAAGCCATGACGAGCACTCCCTCGCAGTAGGTGTCAGTTCACTACTGCGCCGTCTTGTCAGACCGGGTACGACGCGCTCGTCCGGGGCGATCAACTCGCCTGCCATCGAGGCTAGCACGGCCGACACACGGAATTCATATACGGATATTGACGCGGCCCGGCACATTCGGGCACTATGAATTCACGAACAGCGCGCCCGGTCGATCCGGGCCACGACGACAGGAGCAGGCCATGAGCAGGGAGACGGTGGCGATCTCGATGCCCCTCACCTGTGCCGCTTCTTGTTGTCGGTCCTGTCGCTGACGTTCCCCTCCTTGCCGACGGCGGTCCCTGACCTGCCGTCACATCTTCTGCCTCGCCTCCTGCCCCACCTTCTTTCCACCTTCACGGCCGTGTGCCCGAGTGGCTTAGGGAACCGCCTGCAAAGCGGTTTACACGGGTTCGATTCCCGTCATGGCCTCTTTACCGGATGCGTCGAATTCCCCTGCGCGGGGGGAATTCGGCGCATTCTTTTTCGGCATTCTCTCTGCCCCACCCCACCCCGCCCCGCCCCGCCCCCGCAAAGGGAACGGCCCGGCCACGGGGTCTCCCCCGTGGCCGGGCCGTCAGTCCGACCGGACCACCCGCTACTCGATCACCGGCGGGTTGGCCTTGCCGCCGGAACGCCAGGTGTCCTCGTCCTCGACCAGGTAGTCGGGACGGTTCCCGTTCTTGTCCTTCTTCTTCCCGCCGGCACCGGCCCCGGGCATACCGCCCGCACCCGGCGCGCCACCACGGGCCTGGCCACCCTGGCCGAGACCGGAACCGCCCTGAGTGAAGGCCCGGCCGCTCGCGCCGCCCGCCTTCGCGCCGCCGACCGTACCGCCCCCGCGCCGGACCAGGCTCGGCTTACCGCCACCGGCCTTGCCGCCACCGGCCGCACCGCCACCGGGCATGCCACCCGCACCGGGAGCACCGCCACGGCCCTGACCCGCAGCACCACCGGCCGCACCAGCACCGGCCCCGGCACCCGCGCCACCGGCCCGGCCACCTGCACCGGAACCAGCACCGCCACCGGCCAGACCGCCGCCACGGCCACCGCCGGCACCGATACCGCCACCACGACCGCCACCGCCCGGCAGCCCGCCGACACCACCGGGGAAGCCCCCGCCGATGCCGCCACCGCCACCACCACCGCCGCCACCGGTCCCGATGCCGCCGCCACCCGGCAGATCAATCCCAGGCCGAGGCAACGTCGACCCCGGCGTCGGCTGCTGCACCCCACCATCAATCCCGGTCCCGGGCACCCAGCCCGGCAGCTTGCCCTCCCCGGTCCCACCGGGCACCGGCGGAGTCCACGGCGTCGGCGGCACGACGGGCTTGCCGCCGTCGCCCGGGCCGGGCAGGTCCTTTTGGGGGATCACCAGCTTGGGGCCGTCGCTACCGGGGCCGCTCGGGCCGACCGGCGGCGCGATCTTCGGCTGCGGCTTGGGCGGCGTAGCCGGCGGCGGCTCGACAGGCTCCGGCGGGAACGGCTTGCGGGGGTCACCGCCCCGGTCGTCCCCCGGTGGCTTCCCCATGAACTCGACTGCCTCGTTGTACTGCGGCGCCAGGTGCTCCATCACCACGATCGCCCGCTGATGCGCGATCTCGGTGGCCGACAGTTCGTCATAGTTCTTGTTGACGGCAGCGGCCCGATCCATGCCGCCTGCCAGGTCCGCCTTGAACTGCGCGTCGGAGCGCTGCCCGAGGTCGCCGACCAACTTCACGCCACTCTCGAACCGGCTGGGGACGTCGATGTCCTCCATGACCCCCTTGCTCTGATCCAGCGCCTGCCCGGCGTAGTTCATGGCAGTGGAGGTCCGTACCGCGTACGAGGCTGTGTTGGCCATGCTGGTCTGGATGCGAGTGGCCGCAGTGACGAAATTCTGCGCGGCGGTGCCCTGCCAGGACTGCGTGGCGTGCTCGACCGCCTTCTGCAAGTCCTCTGCAGCGGCCCGGAGTTCGGCATCGACGTTCTTCCAGTGGTCGGCCACCTCCTTCAGCCGACCGGGATTGGACACGTTCAACATCCGCTGGAGCGGAATCAGGGATTCACCCTCGAAGTACGACCTCGCCATGTCAGTTCCCCTTCTGCTGGGAGTTCATGACGGACTGCTGATCTTCCTCGACGCCCCGGTAGTTCTGGTTGACCTGATGGGTCTTGTCACCGAAGTCGTTGATCAGCTGGTTCAGGTTGGCGATGGTGGTGCTGAGGAAGGTCTGCATGTTCCCGTGCGCAGAGCGGAGCTTCTCCGCTTCCTTGAAACCGCTGCCCCCGAAGTCGTTCGGTCCGACCACGGTGTTGTACTTGCTGCTGTTCGCGGTCTGACCGAGGTTCTGCTGAAGGGCGCGCAGTCGTCTGACTACCGCCTCCAGTTCGGCGGTGTTGACCTGGTATCCGTCCGACATTCGGCTCCTCCCCCTGGAGTGTCGATGCTTCCCCGTCTTGCTCTGGCGGGTGCTGAAGTCGCCTCGTCCGACCGGTTGCTGTCATCCGGTCAAGGCGTTCGATCGTATCGCTTAAGCAGAGGGTGCTGACACACCCTCAGCGTCACTGGTTCTGACCGGAACCGTAAGGATTCGGGTACGGCGGCTGCTGCGGCGATTGGTTACCGTACGGGGGCTGGCCCGGCATCGGAGGCTGGCTGCCGTACGGCTGGTTCGGGTACGGCGGCTGGGCCTGCGGGTATCCGTACGGAGCCGGTCCCGGCGGGACCGAGGCAGCGGCCCGGCGGCGCTTCGCGGCTCGCACGATCAACACGATCAGACCGATGAAGAGCAGCACGAGGACCAGTAGGACGACGCCAGCGATGGCGAGACCCTTGCCGAGGAAGGAGAAGCTCTCCGACTTGATCTCGTCACCGGTCGATCCGCCGGGAGCAGCCCCACCTGGCGCCGGAACAGCAGCGCTGGGCGCAGCGCTCGGAGCACCCGACGCCGTGGTCTTGGCCAGCGGCCCCTGAGCCGGGCCCGCCGCGATGTCCTGGGTAAGTGCCTCGTACGGACGGATACTCCCGTACCCGTACCGCTCGTCCGGGAGCTTCAAGCCCGTCGGCGCCTTCGCCGACTTGGCCAGTCGGTTGGCGATCTGTCCGGCCGTCAGGTTGGGGAACTTCGCGCGGAGCAGCGCCGCGGCACCCGACACGTAGGCCGTCGCGGTTGAGGTCCCGTTGCCGATGCAGTACTTGCTTCCGGAACAGTTACCAGCGGACACGATCTCGTCACCCGGTGCGACTAGCAAGACCTCGGGGCCATAGTTGGAGCCCGACCAGATCTTGCCGCTCTTGTCGACGGCTCCCACCGCCAGGATGCCCGGGGTATTAGCGGGGCTCTCGACCGGGCTGATCCCGCTGTTTCCAGCGGCGGACACCACCAGGACGTCCTTTGAAAGCGCATACGCCACTGCCTGGCTCGTCTTCTCATCGGGCGCTCCGATACCGCCCTGAGAGATGTTGATGACCTTCGCGTCATGGTCGGTGGCCCAGCGGATGCCTTCGGGGATCGCGTCCAGGTTCTCGGCGCTCGCCTTGTAGATCGGCAGAATCTTCGCGCCCGGCGCCACCCCGATCATGCCGGCGCCGTTACCTTGACCCTTGGCCGCGATGATGGAAGCCATCGACGTGCCGTGGCCGTCACCCGTCGGGACCTTCTCACGTCCCTTGCCACCAGGGTCGAAGCCCGGCAGTACCTGCCCGGCCAGGTCGGGGTGGTTCACGTCCATCCCCGAGTCGATGACCGCGACGATGACCCCGCTGCCCTTACTGACGGACCAGGCCTTCTCCAGGTTGAGCTGCTGGATCGGCCACTGCCCGTCCCGGACCTGGTCCGCCGAGGCCAACGGCGCAGTGGTCAGCAGCAGACCGGCGGCCAACGTCGTGGCACCCAGTGCGCGCATGGTCCTGGTGAGCGTCATCCCTACCCCGTTACCCCGTCAATTGGAGACCGTGGTCCGCGCCTTGGAGGCACGCACCGACCGATCGTATCTCCCGACCGGCTGACATGGGCAGGACCCCACGCCTCTGCACGTGTTCCGCACAGCCGCCTTGGCTTGATTCGTCACTTCACCGTCGGGATCTTGTCGAAGATCATCTGCGTGATCTTCCGAGCAATTCCGCAGACATCGGGCTCAGCGGCGCAGCGCCGGAGCACAGCCGCCGCCCCTTCCCCAGGTCGAGCGTGTCGGCGACCAGGAAGACGCCCGTGCCGACCAGCACCACACCGGCCACCATCGCGAGGACCGCCAGCACCCCGAGCCGGGCCCGGCCCAGCAGGCGCAGGCCCAGCGGCAGCAGCACAGCCAGCACCCCGAAACCGAGCACGCCCCAAGCCCCCACCCGCATACCGGTGTTGGCCGGCAGGTCGAGGCAACTCGCCAGCACCGCACGGTGCCGCTCCTCGTACGCGACGCTGAACCACCACGCGGCCGCGCCCCCCAGCACGGCTGCCGGCACACCAACGAAACCGGAACGACGCGTCGTCATCAGTACCAACTCGGGGAGACGCGCACGATGCGAACCTTCTGTTCGCCCTCAGCCTTCTCGGTCGCGTGAACCCGCCCGTCCAGGCTGACGTTCTGTCGGGAGGTGGTGTGCTGGGTGTACTTGACGTCGCCGTCAGGGGTGACGGCGGTGACCACGGCGGCGTGGTGGGTGTTGCCCTTCTCGATGTGCTCGTTGTCGCCGGACTGCTCGTAGAAGATCAGGTCGCCGGGCATGGCCTCCGACACCGAGACCTCGTGACCGCCGTTCTCCAGCATGAAGTTCTGCAGGTTCTCGGCGGCGCCCCAGCTCTTGGAGTAGTCCATCCGCTCGTCGTACCAGCCGGAGTCGGCGTCGTCGTCGCGCCCCCAGCTGTCGTCGGACCAGCCGGGACCCCAGCCACTGTCGGGCTTCTCCTTGACGCCGCCCTGCCGCAGCGACTCCGAGGCGAAGTTGGTGCAGTTGTTGTCCAGCTTGTCGATCGAGGTGTCGTCCCAGTGGTCCAGTGCCCACTGCACCTGCTTGACCCGGTCGTACTTGCCGTCCCGGCCGTGCAGGTCGAGCTTGACGTCCTCCGGGATGCCGTTCAGGTTGGCGAGCTTCACGGGCTCGGCCCGCATCAGTTCGCGCTGTTCCTGCACCGTCAGACCGGCCCACCAGTCGCGGACCACCTGCTGGTCGGTGCCGTCGGGGATGCTGCTGGAGAGGATGTTCATCTGGGTGTGCGAGGCGGCGGTCTGCGCCTCGTCCAGCGCCTTGGACGGGTCCGACTCGTACGTCTTGCCCATCAGGGTGCGCAGTTCGGGCTCGGCGAGCGCGTCGGCCTCGCGGGCCTGGCGCAGCGCCTCCTTGATCAGGTCGGAGACGTCGTTGAGGTTGTTGAGCTTCTCGCTGGTGACGCCCTCGCCCTGGGTGGAGGTGTTGCCGTTCTCGTCCACCGTGATCTGGTAGGCCTCGGCGAGTTCGAGGGCGTGCCGCAGGGTGCGCTGGGCGTACTCCATGGACGAGGCAAGCCCGTCCAGCACCATGGTGATGCCGCGCATGATGTCCGCGCCGGCCTCCAGCCGGTCGGCGATGTCCTTCAGGTCGGCGGCGGCCTGCTGCCCGACCGCGTCGGTCCAGTTCTCCGCCAGCGGGCGGCTGCCCTGGCCCCGGACGTCATCGGCGGCCTGCAACGCGTGCTTGGAGAGCGAGAGCCAGTCCTCGGCGGCCGTCTGCCACTGCGTCGGGTGGGCGTTCTTCAGATCAGCGAAGGTGATCACGGCGCTCACACCCGCCCGAGGTCGGTCATCGCCGCCCGCATCCGGGCGTCCGCCTCGGCGTCGGCCGCGTCGTACGAGTTGGCCGAACTGTGCAGCTGCTCGGAGAGCTGCTGCATCCGGTCGGCCAGCACCACCATGTGACGCTCCCAGTCCCCGGCGCACTCCCGCAGGGTCGCTGCGGAGGACCAACCCGCGTCCAGCGAGCCTGCGGTCTCACTGCTGTCCAGCGCCCCGGAGAGCCGGCTCTTGGTCTGGCCGCTCAGCTCCCCCATGCTGTCGCCCGCCCTGCGTACCCCGCTGGTGGTGATGTTCATGTCCTGCACTCGGACCCCCGCCCGTTCCCCGCTCAAAAAATCAGCTTTACCGGGGAACACCCTAACCAGACGGTCCGACGGTCCGTCAGCCGCCCACCGGCCGGACGTCGGCAGGGCGCCAGCAGAACATCAGCCGACCGTCGCGTCCTCGGGCAGAATCGGCAGCCGCCCGACCGGCAGCCCCGTGGCGGCCCGGACGGCGGCGGCCACGGCGGCCGGGGCCACCACGGCCGGGACGGCGCTGACCGCCTTGGCGCCGAAGGTGGCGACCACGTCGCGGTCCTCGATCAGGGCGGCGATCCGGACCTCGGGGGCGTCCAGGGCGGTGGGGAGCCGGTAGCCGGTGAGCGAGGGGTTGACCAGGCGGCCGCCCTCGGTGCGGAGGTCCTCCAGCAGCGCGAGGCCGACGCCCTGGGCGACTGCGGCTTCGATCCGGTCCTCGATCTGACGCGGATTGAGCGCTCGGCCGACGTCCTGGGCGACCGTCATCTCGACCACCCGGACGGCGCCGAGCTCGATGTCGACGTCCACCACGGCCCGCATCGCGCAGAACGCGATCGAGACGAAGGCGTCGCCCTGCCCGGCCTCGTTCAGCGGCTCGGTGGGGTGCGGCCGGCACTGGGCGGTGGCCCAGAGCTCCTTGCCCTCCAGGGCCTCGGTGACCGGCATGCCGAGCACGCCGTCGTACGAGGTGATCTTGCCGTCGGCGATCGAGAGCAGCTCGACGGACATCCCGAAGTTGGCCGCGATCGGCTGCAGCAGTTGGTGCCGGACCATCAGTGCGGCCCGTTCCACCGCTCCGCCGGAGACCCAGGTGTGCCGCCCCCGGGCGGACGGACCGGCCGAGGACTGGTCGCTGTCGGCGGGCGCGATGTAGACCTCGGAGACGCCCAGCACGGACTGCACGATCTGCCGGGCCAGGGTGGCGAAGCCCTGCCCCGAGTCGACCGCCGCGCAGATCACGGTGGCGTGGTCGCCGCTGACCCGGACGGTGGCGGTGGAGACCTCGTCCTCGCCCTCCGCGCCGAGCATGTGCACCATGCCGACCGCGTAGCCGATCCCCCGGCGGACGGCCGCCGGGTCACCGGCGCCGCCCGGGCCGCCGGGCAGCAGCCACTCGCTGTCCGGGTCGTCCAGCGGGAGCGGCGGCAGCGGTGCGGTGGAGACCGCGTCGAGCAGCGCGGCGACCGGGGCGGGGCAGGTGACGGCCTGTCCGGTCGGCATCAGGTCGCCGGTGGCGAGCGCGTTGCGGCGGCGGATCTCCAGCGGATCGATCCCCAACTGGGCAGCCAGCTGGTCGAGTTGGGACTCGTACGCGAAACAGGTCTGCAGTGCGCCCTCGCCCCGCATCCGTCCGGCGGGCGGGTTGTTGGTGCGCACCGCCCAGGCGTCGACGAAGACGTTCGGGCAGACGTAGGGGCCGACCGAGAAGGCCGCGGCGGCGGCCAGTGCCTCGGCCGAGACCTCGGCGTAGGCCCCGCCGTCCAGCAGGATCTGCGCCTCGACCTTGACCAACCGGCCCTCGGCGTCGGCGTGGTGACGGTAGCGCAGCAGCGCGGGGTGCCGGCTGGTGTGGGTCTGGAAGGACTCCTCGCGGGTGAGGGTCATCTTCACCGGGCGGCCGGTGCGCAGCGCGAGCAGCGCGAGGGTGACCTGGAACGAGCGGTCCTCGCGGTCGGCGGTGGCGCCGGGCACGCCGGTGACCACCAGGCGGACCCGGTCCGGGTCCAGGCCGAGACCGGCCGCGGTGCGGTCCCGGTCGCCGTGCGGGTCGGTGGAGGAGAGGTGCAGTTCGACGCCGCCGTCGGGGCGCGGGACGGCGAGGCCCGCCTCGGCGCCGATCGGCGCCGGGTCCTGCCGGCCGACCTGGTACAGGCCCTCGACGATCACCTCGCCGACCGCCTCGGGGTCGCCGCTGCGCAGCGGCAGGTGGCGGAACAGGTTGCCGTCGGGGTGCAGCGGCGGGGCGTTGAAGGACTGCTCGGGGTCGGTGACCGGCTCCAGCGGCTCGTACTCGACCACGATCGAGGCGGCGGCCAGCCGGGCGGTGTCCGGGTGGTCGGCGGCGACGGCGGCGACCGGCTCGCCGTGGTGGCGGACCACGCCGGAGGCCAGCACCGGCCGGTCGGCGGAACCGCGGCCGTCCGGGGCGACGTCCGGCGTGCCCTCGGGGCCCGGCGGCAGGTCGGCGGCGGTGATCACGGCGTGCACGCCGGGCAGCGCCAGCGCGGCGCTGGTGTCGATCGAGACGATCCGGGCGTACGGGTAGGGCGAGCGCAGCACCGCGCCCCAGAGCAGCCCCTCGGCCCACAGGTCGGCGGCGTACGGGTAGATGCCGAGCGCCTTGGGCAGCGCGTCGGTCCGCGGGGCGGAGCTGCCGAGGCCGAACGGCTCGCCGCCGTCCGGCAGTTCCTCGGCCGAGGCCGAGGCCGACGGCGCGAGCGGGGCGGTGAGGTCGGTAGGCGAGCTCATGCGCGATCGTCCTCGGGGAGCCGGATGCCATGGGGCGGGGTGTTGCCGTCGTAGACCGGCTGCACACCGGGGGACATGCCGCCGTGGGGCGGCCCGTCGAAGGGCGTGCCGTGTGCGGGGGTCGGGTAGTACGGGGTGCCGTGTGCGGGGGTGCCGACCGGGCCGTCCGCGGCGGTGCCGTGGGCCGGGGTCGCCTCGTGCCGGCCGGTTTCGTACGGGTCCTCGAAGCCCGGGTCGTACGGCGCCGGGTCGTAGTACGGGGCGGGGTATTCCGGCTCGTAGACGCCGGTCTGGTGGGTGGTGGCGGCGTACTCGCGGGCGGTCGGCTGCGGCTCGGCCTCGACCCAGACCTCGGAGTCGGCGTACAGCGGGTGCTCACCGGCCAGCGGCAGGTCGGCGGCGGACTGGGTGGGCAGCACCGGTACGGGCTGCGCGGCAGCCGGCGCAGGGGCAGCGGCGACCGGCTCGGCGGCGGGCTCCTCGACCACCCCGCGCGCCTCGGCGACGGCCTGCACGGCGGCCAGCACGCCCTGGTAGCCGGTACAGCGGCAGAGGTTGCCGCAGAGCGCCTGCCTGGCCTCCACCTCGCTGGGCCGGTGGTTGCGCTGGAGCAGGTCGTGGACGGCCATCGCCATCCCGGGGGTGCAGTAACCGCACTGCACGGCACCGGAGTCGGCGAGTGCCTGCTGCACATCACTGGCCGCGCCGCCGGCCGACAGGCCCTCGACGGTGGCGATCTCACTGTCCGAGGCGAGCGCGGCGGGCACCAGGCAGCCGGCCACCAACTGGCCGTCCACCTGCACCGAGCAGGCCCCGCACTCGCCCTGCTCGCAGCCGTCCTTGGCACCGGCCAGGCCGAGCCGCTCGCGCAGCACGTAGAGCAGGCTCTCGCCGATCCACGCGTCGTTGACCGGCCGTTCGAAGCCGTTGACCCGCAGGGTGTACGAGGCGGTCGGACGCACGTCGGCGCCCATGAGGTCGTCCGTCACTTCAGCGCCCTTCCCAGTGCCCGGCGGGCCAGCACGGATACCGTACGCCGAAGCCTCAGCGCGGCCGCGTGCGCCCCCCCGGGGCCGCTCTCCGCCATGCCGTCGGGCACGCAGGCGGCGGCCACGTAGTCGCCGAACGCGGCGGCCGCGGCCGGGTCGATGGCGCTGGCGGCCTGGTCACCGCGGGCGTCCCAGTCGATGCAGCCGGCCACCCAGGACTCGGCCTCCAGCGGGCGCAGCGGTACGGGGGCGACGGCGCCGACCGCGCACCGGACGGCCCGCCGGGCCGGGTCCAGCACCAGGGCGACCGAGGCGGTGGCGCGGGACGGGCCGCTGCGGCCGGTGGCCTTCAGGAAGACCTGCGGGGCGTGCAGCAGCGGGACCCGCACCCAGGTGAGCAACTCGCCCGGGCGGACCGGGTCCAGGCCGGTGAGCAGGTGACTGACCGGCACCTCGCGGGTGGCGCCGGCCCTGGCCAGCGTGACGGTGGCCTCCAGCGCGGCGAGCACCGGCAGCGTATCCCCGGCGGGTGCGGCGGTGGCGATGTTGCCGCCGAGCGTGCCGACGTTGCGGATCTGCGGCGGCCCGGCGGTCCGGGCGGCGTCCGCCAGCGCCGGGATCAGCGCGGCGAAGTCCGGGCGGTCCATCCGGGCGTGGGTCAGCCCGGCGCCGAGGACCGCGGTGCCGCCGTCCTCGTAGCGCCAGCCGCGCAGTTCGGTGATCCGGCCGAGGCCGATCAGCGCGGCCGGGCGGAGGCGGCCCGCGTTGACCGCTTCCATCAGGTCGGTGGCACCGGCCACCGGCACCGCGCCGGGAGTGGCGGCGAGCGCCTCGACGGCCTCGTCGAGCGAGGCCGGCAGCATGATCGTCCGGTTCACCAGGAATCCACCGTGCTCCACTTGCTCATCAACTGCCCGCCGTCTCCCGGCGGTGCGGCCTGGCCCGTAGGGTACGGGCGATCGGGGCGGGTTGGGCAACTCTGGCACACAAAGCTTGGTGATCATTTCCCGGGGGACGGACAGGCAGGGAGAATCCCGGACGAATCCAGGCGTCAAACGATCCGATCCGGTCGGACCGGATCGGATCTTCACCTGTTGTTGACGTACGGGCCGGGTTCAGAGGTTCCCGGGACCTTCGGACGGGCGCCCGAGCACCCCGGGGCGGCGCTGCCAGGGGTGCGGCCCGGCGGCCGGCCGGTACTCCACGCCGAGCGCGTCCAGGCGGGCGTAGTGGGTGGTCATCCGGCGCTCGAAACCCGCCCAGTCCCGGGCGGCCGGCTCTCGCGGCAGCTCCGACCAGGCCACCTCGGCGAACGCGGCCAGCCGGGGGAAGGCCCGGTAGTCGACGTCCCGGGCGTCGTTCATGAACTCGGTCCACAGGTTGGCCTGGGTGCCGATCACCCGGGCGGCCGCAGCAGCATCGAGCTCGGCCGGGACCGGCTCGAACCGGTAGACGTCCTCCAGCGTGCGCACGAAGCCGACCGGGATCGGCTCGTCCTCCCCGGCCGCCTGCCGGTGGTCCAGGTAGACGTGCTGCTCGGGGCACATCACCACATCGTGGCCCGCCTTCGCGGCCGCCACCCCACCCTCGTAGCCGCGCCAGGAGGAGACCGCGGCACCGGGCGCGAGACCGCCCTCCAGGATCTCGTCCCAACCGATCAGCCGCCGGCCCCGGTCGGCCAGCCAGCTGTCGAAGTGCCCGATGAACCAGCTCTGCAGCCCGTCCTCGTCCGCCAGCCCGAGCTCCTTGATCCGGTTCTGCGCGGCCTGGCTGAGCTTCCACTGCTCCTTGCGGCACTCGTCACCGCCGAGGTGGACGAACCTGGACGGGAAGATCTCGAGGACCTCCTCGAGCACCCCCTCGAAGAACCGCAGGGTCTGCTCGGAGACGTTCAGCACGTTCTCGCTGATCCCCCAGTCCGTCCAGACCGACAGCCCGGCGGTGTCCACCACATCGGTGTTGCCGAGCTCGGGGTAGGCCGTGATGGCGGCCTGCGAGTGGCCGGGCAGGTCGATCTCCGGGACCACGGTGATGTGTCTGGCATCCGCGTACGCGACGATCTCGCGCAGGTCGTCCTGGGTGTAGAAGCCGCCGTGCGGCTCGTCGTTGCGGCGCTCGGCGGCCCGGAAGCCGACCATCGAGCGGTCCCGCCAGGAGGCCACCTCGGTGAGCCGGGGGTAGCGCTTGATCTCGATCCGCCAGCCCTGATCGTCCGTCAGGTGCAGGTGCAGCACGTTCAGCTTGTGCGCGGCCATCAGGTCCAGGAAGCGCAGCACGTCCGCCTTGGGCAGGAAGTGCCGGGAGACGTCCAGCAGCACCCCGCGCCAGCCGAACCGGGGCGCGTCCTCGATCTCGACGTACGGCAGCGCCCAGCCGGTACGGCGCAGCGGCGCGCGGCGGTAGGCGTCGGGGCCGAGCAGCTGACGGAGCGTCTGGGCGCCGTGGAAGGCACCGGCCGGGCTGCCCGCTGCCAGCCGGGCGCCGCCGGAGCCGATCGAGAGCCGGTACGCCTCCGGGGCCAGCGACTCGTCGAGGCACAGTCCGATGCCACCGCCGCCCGGGCGGAGCGGGAGGCCGGTGGCGGCGTCGAGAGCGGCGCGGAGCCAGGACTCGACGCCCTCCAGGCCTGGTTCGGCGGTCAACGTCGTGCCGGCGTCCAGCACGAACTCGCCGGTCTCGGGACGGGTGACACTCAGCGGGGCCGGGATGAGATCCATGACCTCATCCTGCCCCGCCGGAGCACCAGTGGCATAGACCAATCGGCCTGCCTACTTCTTGTCGTCATCCCCGCCCTGCGGCTTGCCGATGCCCTCGAAGATCTCCTTGCACATCGGACAGACCGGGTACTTCTTCGGGTCGCGCCCGGGCACCCAGACCTTGCCGCAGAGCGCGACCACCGGGGAGCCGGAGAGCGCGCTCTCCATGATCTTGTCCTTCTGGACGTAGTGCGCGAAGCGCTCGTGGTCGCCGTCGCCGTGGGACACCTGGGGGACGGGCTCGACCAGGGTTCCGGTACCGAGACCGCGCTCGGGCTCAAGAGTGCTCATAGGCGCCAAGTCTATGGGGCCCGGAGCCCGTACGGGAGCGGGCCTCGGGCCCTCGGGCGGGCCTCAGTTCAGCGTCGGGTCGTCCGGGTACGTCGCCAGCACCGCGAGCGGGCCGCGCTGGCGGCGCAGCACCGCGCGCCAGAGCCGTTCCGGGTCCGGACAGAAAATGTCACCTGGCTCACAGTCCACCAGGTACCAGGCGCCCTCGGCCAGCTCGGCCTCCAGCTGGCCGGGCGACCAGCCGGCGTACCCCGCGAAGACCCGCAGCCCGCCCAGCTCGCCGGCCAGCACCTCCGGCGGAGCCTCCAGGTCGACCAGCCCGATCGCACCGTGCAGGCGCCGCCAGCCGAGCGGCTCCGCCTGGCCCGGCTCGCCGGGGACCACCGCCACCGCGAGCGCCGAGTCCAGGCCGACCGGACCGCCCTGGAACAGCACGGCCGGCCGGCCGGCCAGCTCTGACCAGCCGTCCAGCACCGCCGCCACCTCGATCGGGGTCGGGCGGTTGAGCACCACACCGAGTGCGCCCTGCGCGTCGTGGTCCAGCAGCAGCACCACGGAGCGGGCGAAGTTCGGGTCGGTGAGCATCGGCGTGGCGACCAGGAGTCGGCCGGTGTGCGAGGAGGCCGGGGTCATGCCCATATGATCCCGCAGTCCGGCCCCGGCCGGGCGTCCAACACGAAAGCCGTCCCGGTTCTGGCACCACCCGAACGGGCGTACCGGCCCGCCGTGTCGGCTCGCGAGCGAGCATGATCACCAATAGGGCGCAAGGGAACCAATCGTCCTCCCCTTACCATCTATAGGTGGTGGAAGGGCCTTCTACTCCGGTGGAAGATCCTTCCACTTGCGTCTGCCCTGCTCCGCAGCCGATTCACCCCCCTTTGGCATCCCGGATTGCGAGAACGATGACCGACGACGTCCTGCTGGTCCACGGCGGAAACCCGCTCGAAGGCGAGATCCGGGTCCGTGGTGCGAAGAACCTGGTCCCCAAGGCCATGGTCGCCGCCCTGCTCGGCACGGGCCCCAGCAGACTGCGCAACGTCCCGGACATCCGCGACGTCAAGGTGGTCCGCGGGCTGCTGCAGCTGCACGGCGTGACGGTGCGCACCGGCGACGAGGAGGGCGAGCTGATCCTCGACCCCTCGCACGTGGAGAGCGCCAACGTCGCCGACATCGACGCGCACGCGGGTTCCTCGCGGATCCCGATCCTGTTCTGCGGCCCGCTGCTGCACCGTCTCGGGCACGCCTTCATCCCGGGCCTGGGCGGCTGCGACATCGGCGGCCGGCCGGTGGACTTCCACTTCGAGGTGCTCCGCCAGTTCGGCGCCACCATCGAGAAGCACCCGCAGGGCACCTACCTGGTGGCGGCCCAGCGGCTGCAGGGCACCAAGATCGAGCTGCCCTACCCCTCGGTCGGCGCGACCGAGCAGGTGCTGCTCACCGCGGTGCTCGCCGAGGGCGTCACGGAGCTGCGCAACGCGGCCGTCGAGCCGGAGATCGTCGACCTGATCTGCGTGCTGCAGAAGATGGGCGCGATCATCTCGCTGGGCACCGACCGGACCATCCTGATCACCGGCGTGGACGAGCTCTCCGGCTACAACCACCGCGCCCTGCCGGACCGCCTGGAGGCGGCTTCCTGGGCCTGCGCGGCGCTGGCCACCAAGGGCGACATCTACGTCCGCGGCGCCGACCAGATCCCGATGATGACCTTCCTGAACACCTTCCGGAAGGTCGGCGGCGCCTTCGAGATCGACGACGAGGGCATCCGGTTCTGGCACCCGGGCGGCGAGCTCAAGGCGATCGCGCTGGAGACCGACGTGCACCCCGGCTTCCAGACCGACTGGCAGCAGCCGCTGGTGGTCGCGCTGACCCAGGCCGACGGCCTCTCCATCGTGCACGAGACGGTGTACGAGTCCCGGCTCGGCTTCACCGGCGCGCTGAACCAGATGGGCGCGCACATCCAGCTGTACAGCGAGTGCCTGGGCGGCACCCCCTGCCGCTTCGGCGCCCGCAACTTCCAGCACTCCGCGGTGGTCTCGGGCCCGTCCAAGCTGATCGGCGGCGAGCTGGTCATCCCCGACCTGCGCGGCGGCTTCTCGTATCTGATCGCGGCGCTGGCGGCCGAGGGCACCTCGACCGTGCACGGCATCGACCTGATCAACCGGGGCTACGAGAACTTCATGGAGAAGCTCCGCGACCTCGGCGCCCAGGTCGAGCTGCCGAGCGAGGAGCTCGTCACCGTCTGATCGACCTGTTGAAACGACCGTGGCCGGTCTCCCCTCGGGGAACGGGCCGTACGAGCGGCACGGTGGGTGCGCTCGAAGGTCAGAAAGCCGGGGATGGTGACCTTCTCGTCGCCCTTGGCGACGACCTCGCCGACAACCTCGGCGAAGGCGGCCAGAACAGCGTCGGCGTCCTTGCGGGTCACCTCGGCGCGCTCCGACAGAGCGGCCACCAGCTCACTGCGGTTCATGTGTACTCCTGTGGTCTGTTCGCGTTGCGGTGTGCGGGGGCCCATCGGTCGTCCCTCCCGGGCCCTCCATTTCTGGAGGATGGCCGGACGGGCCGCTGGTCCGCACACTGTGCTCATTCAGGCGAGGGTTGGTCAGGGGTCGGGCTTGCACCCCGAAGCGCCTCAAACCGCACTGCCTGGGTACGAATCCTGCCCCGACCGGCACTGAGAAAGCCAATCGGACCCCGGCGCGGTTGACCCGAACAGTGCCCGCCCACCGGAGTTGTGACGCTCCGTCGGCTCCGGCGGACCGGATCGGGCGACGGTCCAATGGACACGCCGGGAGCCCAGGGGGACGTTCCGTACTTGTCGGACACGCCTGCCCCGTGCAGGGCTACCGTACGCCCTGGCACCGACAAGCCCAAACACGCCCCTTCCCCTTGTGTCGCAAGGGTTCGGGGCGTGTGTGACTGGGTAGGGCCGCCGACCGGGCATTTGTCCGAGCGCACGGCCACTCCCGAGCGCCCGTGCGACCTAGAGCCGAACGGCCGGGAAAGCCGCAGTGTCGAGCGTCCCGACGATGCCGGGGGTGGGCCTCCCCGGGGCGGGCTCAGCGCCGCCACGGGCCGCCAGGGCGGCCTCCCGGACGGCTGCGGCCACGGTCTTGGCCACGTCGGGGTGGAAAACGCTCGGGATGATGTAGTTGGCGTTCAGCTGGTCGTCGGCGACCGTGGTGGCCAGCGCCCGGGCGGCGGCGATCATCATCTCGGTGTTGACGGTGTGGCTCTGCGCGTCCAGCAGACCGCGGAACACGCCGGGGAAGACCAGCACGTTGTTGATCTGGTTCGGGAAGTCGCTGCGGCCGGTGGCCACCACGGCGGCGGTCTGCCTGGCCACCGCCGGGTCGACCTCCGGGTCCGGGTTGGCCAGCGCGAAGACGATCGAGTTCGGGGCCATGGTGGCCAGGTCGTCGCCGTCCAGCAGGTTCGGGGCCGAGACGCCGATGAAGACGTCGGCGCCCGCCACCGCCTCCTTGAGGGTGCCGGTACGGCCCGAGCGGTTGGTGTGCTCGGCGATCCAGCGCAGCGAGTCGTTCAGGTCGTCCCGGCCGCTGTGCACCACGCCGCGGACGTCCGCGACGGTGGCGTGCTCCACGCCGGCGGCCAGCAGCAGCTTGAGGATCGCGGTACCGGCGGCGCCGGCGCCCGACATCACGATCCGGACCTCGGAGATCTCCTTGCCGACCACCCGCAGCGCGTTGGTCAGCGCGGCCAGCACCACGATCGCGGTGCCGTGCTGGTCGTCGTGGAAGACCGGGATGTCCAGTGCCTCGCGCAGCCGGGCCTCGATCTCGAAGCAGCGCGGCGCGGAGATGTCCTCCAGGTTGATGCCCGCGAAGCCGGGGGCGATCGCCTTCACGATGGCGACGATCTCGTCGGCGTCCTGGGTGTCCAGGCAGATCGGCCAGGCGTCGATGTTGGCGAACCGCTTGAACAGCGCGGCCTTGCCCTCCATCACCGGCAGCGCCGCCATCGGGCCGATGTTGCCGAGGCCCAGCACGGCCGAGCCGTCGGTGACCACCGCGACGCTGTTGCGCTTGATGGTCAGCCGGCGGGCGTCCTCGGGGTTCTCGGCGATCGCCATGCAGACCCGGGCCACACCGGGGGTGTAGATCATCGAGAGGTCGTCACGGTTGCGGATCGGCAGCTTCGAGGACATCTCGATCTTGCCGCCGAGGTGCATCAGGAAGGTCCGGTCCGAGACCTTGCCGATGGCCACGCCGTCGATCGCGCGAAGCTTCTCGACGATCTCCTCGCCGTGCGCCACCGAGGAGGCCGCGACCGTCACGTCGATCCGGAGCGCCTCCAGGCCCGAGGCCGTGACGTCGAGACCGGTGACCGAGCCGCCGGAGGACTCGACCGCGGTGGTGATCGAGCTCACCGCGTTTCCGGTGGCCGGGACCTCCAGCCGCACCGTGATCGAGTTCGAGACACTGGGCACCGTCGCCATCGACGTCCTTCTTCCTGGATCAACACGTTCTGAGATCAACACTTTGTTGAAAATCTCACGCCTTGGGCATGCTAGACCTCGATCGTCGCACCTACCAAGGGCCTGCCAGAAATAACGTTCATTGAGTGTCCGGAGTCGACAAGGCTTCTTGCCCTCCACGGGCGATGCGTTACATTGGACAAGGCACCGACTCGATCCAAGCCCCCGGGCCCAACCTTCGTCGCTACGAGCGACCACTTGCCGCGAGGCGAGCATGGCGGGTCGGTGTCACTAACGTCGGAAGGCCCCTCACCACTGGTGAGGGGCCTTCTTCGTGTCGGACCGTCAGCGCAGCAGCGCCGGCACCCCGTCCGCGTCCGGCAGGTCGTCCGGGCCCGAGAGCACGGTCAGCCGCTGGGTCGCCCGGGTCAGCGCCACGTACAGCACCCGCAGCCCCGCCTCCGACTCCCCCGCGATGCCGACCGGGTCGGCCACCACCGTGGCGTCGTACTCCAGGCCCTTGGCCTCCAGGCTGCCGAGCGCCACCGCCCGCTCGCCCAGACCCTCGATCCAGCCGGCCGCCTCGGCCCGGCGGTCCATCGGGACCACCACCGCGACGGTGCCGTCCACCTCGGCCAGCAGCCGGGTCAGCTCGGCCCGGGCGGCCGCCGCGAAGACCGCGGGTTCGGCCGAGGCCGCCGCCGCGAAGCGCGGCGCCAGGCCGGTCGAGCGGACCGCCGTCGGCGAGGGGGTGCCGGGCGCGGCCAGCGCCAGCACCTTGGCCGCCACCTCGGCGATCTCGGACGGGTTGCGGTAGTTCACGGTCAGCGTGTGCCGACGGCGCGGCTTGCCCGCCAGCACCTCGTCCATCGCCGCCTGCGCCTCCTGCGGGAACGGCCAGGAGGACTGCGCCGGGTCGCCGACGATGGTCCAGGTCGCCATCCGGGAGCGCCGGCCGACCATCCGCCACTGCATCGGGGTGAGGTCCTGCGCCTCGTCCACGATCACGTGCGCGTACTCGACCCGCTCGACCGGCACCCGGTCGCGCTGCCGGGCCGACCGGTCAGCGTACGTGGTGACCTCGTCCAGACCGGTCAGCAGGTCCACCGCGTCCACCTCGCGGGCCACCCGCCGGGCCGCCTCGCCGAGCAGCAGCTGCAGCTCGTCGACCATCGCCACGTCGTGCGCCGAGAGCGGGCCCTCGCCACGGTCGGTCAGCTCACGCCAGGAGACGGCCAGCAGGCGCGCCTCCTCCGGCGTGACGGCCCGGCGGGCGATCCGGTTGGTGTGCCGGGGCTGCTTGAGGGTGGCCAGCACCCGACGGGGCGTCAGGGACGGCCACCAGGCCTCCAGGAAGTCCAGGAAGACCGCCTCGTCGGAGACGTACTCGTCGAAGGCCTCCTTCTCCTCCTGGCGCTGCTCCCTGGCGTAGTGGTCGCTCGGGCGCGGCTGGTGCCTGATCGCCTCCTGCCAGAGCGCGTCCAGCAGCAGCCGCCGGGCGCGCGGGCGGAGCAGGTTGAGCGGCGTCCCACCGCTGCCGATCACGTTGCCGCGCACCGTCCGGAGCTTGTTGGCGTCCAGCCGGAGCGCCTCGCCCCGGGCGAACACCTTCAGATCGGTCGGCGCACCCAGCTCCAGCGCGGCCTTGGCCGCCCGGCGCAGCAGCGTCACCATCCGGGCCGAGCCCTTCACGTGCGCGGCCTCCGGGGTGTCGTACCGGCCCGCCTCGATGCCGTCCACCAGGCTGCCGACGGCCCGGATCGCGACCTGGCCCTCCTCGCCCAGCGAGGGCAGCACGCCCTCGGTGTACGAGACCAGCAGCGCGGTCGGGCTGACCACCAGGATGCCGCCCGCGTACCGGCGGCGGTCCTGGTAGAGCAGGAACGCGGCCCGGTGCAGTGCGACCGCGGTCTTCCCGGTGCCCGGGCCGCCGGTCACCAGGGTGGCGCCCGGCGCGGGGGCCCGGATCACCTCGTCCTGCTCGCGCTGGATCGAGGAGACGATGTCGCGCATCGAATGGCTGCGGGCCCGGCCCAGCGAGGCCATCAACGCGCCGTCACCGACCACCGCCAGCTCCTGACCGTCCAGGGTCGGCGTCAGGTCGGGGCGCAGCAGGTCGTCCTCGACCCCCAGCACCTTGCGGCCCTTCGACCGGATGACGCGCCGTCGGATCACCCGACCGGGCTCCAGCGGGGTGGACCGGTAGAACGGTGCGGCGGCCGGCGCCCGCCAGTCGATGACCAGCGGCCCGAACTCGGCGTCGAGCACGCCGAGCCGCCCGATGTGCAGCGACTCGGCGACGGCCGGGTCGGCCGGGTCGAGCGGGGTCTGCGAGGGGATGCCGTGCTCCTCCGGAGCATCGGCCTGCTGAAGGTCGATCCGGCCGAACAGGAAGTCCTCGAACTCGGCGTTCAGCCGGTGCAGGTGCGCGCCGGCCCGGTACACCTGGGCATCACGCTCGGCGAGCGCGCCGGGCGTACCGACCTGCACGCGCTTGGCGGCGTCCTCCAGGATGTACTCGGCCTCGGCGAGCTTCTCCTCCAACCGGTGGTAGACCGTGTCGAGATGGCGCTGTTCGCCCGCGATCTCGCGGTCGCGAATGGTGTCTGAGTCAGAGCTGCTGTGCATGGCCTCGGGGGGTGCGGCGAAGGACCTCGGAAAAGAGACGGACGGATGATCCTACGCCCTAGGCACCCACCTGAGCCATGCACTACCCAGGGGCTCGGGAAAGTGCGACGCCAGCCTCTGCAAAAGGTCACCCGTGCGTAGCTGGTCAGGCACTTTCGCAGTGATGCCCGCCGGCCACGAACCGTCGCCGTTCCCCGAGCCCCTGCGGGGATCGTCTCACCTACGCGGCGCCGTACTTCTCGCCCGGATCCGCCACCGGATCGAGCGCCAGCCGGTACCCCCGCTTGACCACGGTCGCCACCAGCGAAGGCGCGCCCAGCGCGGAGCGCAGCCGCGCCATCGCCGTCTCCACCGCGTGCTCGTCGTTACCGCTCCCCGGCAGCGCCCGCAGCAGCTCGGCCCGCGGCACCACCCACCCCGGCCGCTTCGCCAGCGCCCGGAGCAGCGCCATCCCGGCCGGCGGTACGGGGCGCAGTTCGCCGTCCACCAGCACGGCCTGGCCGCGCAGCTCCAGCAGGTGCCCGGCCACCGAGAGCCGCCGCGCCCGTCCCGGCAGCTGCGCGGTGAGCATCTGCACCATCGCGCCGAGCCGCATCCGCTCCGGCCAGACCGTCGCGACGTCCAGCTCCTCCAGCGGGGCCGCCGTCACCGGGCCGACGCAGACCGGCAGCACGTCCCGGCGCAGCGCGTGCAGCAACTCCGCTGTCAGGCCGCGCTGTTCGGCCCGGTCGAGCAGGCTGATCGCGGCCGGGGCGCTGGTGAAGGTGACCGCGTCCAGGGCGCCCGCGCAGCAGGCGTCCAGCAGCCGGTCCAGCGGGGCCAGGTCGACGGGCGGCAGCCAGCGGTAGACCGGGACCTCCACCACCTCCGCGCCGGCCGCCTTCAGCGACTCGACGAAGTCCCGCAGCGGGGCGCCGTGCAGCTGGACGGCGATCCGCCGTCCGTCGACGCCCTGCTCCAGCAGGCGCTCCAGCACCTCGACCGAGGACTCCGACTCGGGCGACCACTCCTCACGCAGTCCGGCGGCCCGGATCGCGCCCTTGGCCTTGGGCCCGCGCGCGAGCACCACGGCCTTCCCGAGCCGGTCGATCAGGTCGTCACCGAGACCCCAGCCTTCGGCGGCCTCGATCCAGCCCCGGAAGCCGATGCCGGTGGTGGCCACCGCGATGTCCGGCGGGTCGGCGACCAACGCGCGGGTGGCGGCGAGCAGGTCGGTGTCGTCGGTGAGCGGCACGATCCGCAGGGCGGGCGCCCGCAGTACGGCGGCGCCCCGGCGTTGGAGCAGGGCGGCAAGCTCGTCGGCCCGCCGGGCGGCGGTGATGCCGATGGTGAACCCGGCCAGTGGCGGTACCGGTTCGGTGCGGTCGGTGGGGCGACTGCTCGTCAGATCGTCCATGGCTCGGTCCTTCGGTGGTGCGCCCCACGGCTGCGGCGGGCCGGGAGGGTGGGTGGACGGAAATCCTCCCTCCCTGCGGTGTCGCGGCGGGGTCGGTCCGATTTCCGGGCTGTTTCGCAGGTCGGACCGGCCGTCCAAGGGGTGGACGGCCGGTCGCGACAGGGCCGGCCCGTCAGGCGCGGGCCAGCGCGGGGCTCGGTACGGCCTCGCCGGGAGCGGCGGTCGGGCGGCGCAGGTACACCGCCCAGGTGAGGACGAAGCAGATCGCGTACGCCACCAGGAAGGAGACGAAGGCCGGGGTGCCGGTCTTGGCCACCAGGAAGGACTGCCGGAAGGCCAGGTTGATGAAGAGCCCGCCGAGCGCACCGACCGCACCGATCACGCCGACCGCCGCGCCCGACATCCGGCGGGACCACGCGGCGGCCTGCTCGACCGTGTCGCCGAGCTGGGCGATCCGGTCCTGCGCCTTGGCCTCGAAGATCACCGGGATCATCTTGTAGGTGGAGCCGTTGCCGAGACCGGCGAAGACGAACAGGGCGATGAAGCCGGTCAGGAAGACCGGCAGCGACTTGATCGAGGAGGCGTACGTGACCAGCGCGGCGGCGGCCGCCATCGCGGCGAAGTTCCACAGCGTGATCCGGGCCCCGCCCAGCCGGTCCGCCAGCCAGCCGCCGACCGGCCGGATCAGCGAGCCGAGCAGCGGGCCGACGAAGGTCAGCTGGGCGGCCTGCAGCGGGGTGCGGCCGAACTGGTTCTGCAGCACCAGGCCGAAGGCGAAGCTGAAGCCGATGAAGGAGCCGAAGGTGCCGATGTAGAGGACGGACATCAGCCAGGTGTGCTTCTGCTTCACGATCTCGGCCAGCGCTCCGGTGTCGCTCCTCATCGGCGCCAGGTTGTCCATGAACAGCGCCGCGCAGACCGCCGCGATCACGATCAGCGGCAGGTAGATCCCCAGCACCAGCCTCGGGTGGGTGGCCCCGGCCCAGGTGATCACGCCGAGCGCGACCAGCTGGATCACCGGTACGCCGATGTTGCCGCCGCCCGCGTTCAGGCCGAGCGCCCAGCCCTTCCGGTGCTGCGGGAAGAAGGCGTTGATGTTGGTCATCGAGGAGGCGAAGTTCCCGCCGCCGAGCCCGGTCAGCGCTGCGACCAGCATGAAAGTGGTGTACGAGGTGCCGGGGTGCATGACATAGGCGGCCGCCAGGGTCGGCAGCAGCAGCAGAAGGGCGGACACGATGGTCCAGTTCCGCCCGCCGAACCGGGCCACCGCGACCGTGTACGGAATCCGGACGAACGCGCCGACCAGGGTGGGCACCGCGACCAGGAAGAACTTGCCGGCCGGGTCCACGCCGTACTTCGGCCCCATGAAGAGGACCATCACCGACCAGAGGCTCCAGATCGAGAAGCCGATGTGCTCGGAGATGATCGAGAACAGCAGATTCCGGTTGGCCACCTTCCGCCCGGTCCGCTCCCAGAAACCGGCGTCCTCCGGCTGCCACTCCTGGATCCAGCGACCGCCCGATCTGCCCTGCGCTGCCGTGTCCGTACCCATCGCGCTCCCCTTGCCTGCCGGTGCCCTGTGCCAACTGACGTTAGGAGGCCGTGATTTCGCCCTCGTTGTGGCCTGTGACACCCGAGGAACCGTCCTCTCACCCGACGGACGCCGTCGTTGTGAGGGCGGGGCCCCTGACCAGAAGGAGTGGCGCAACCGCGAAGTGCCTACCCATCACGGCGCCGACGAACCGGACCGGCTGTGAGAAGGGTTGACACCGCATGGCCCGAGGGGGACGCTGCCGTCATTCCGACGACGACCGCCACCCCTCCCACCCCGGGTGGCTTGTTAACGCTCACATGACTTGTGCGTGTCGCACTTGGCTGTCACCCCGCCAGGAGACCTGCGTGAACGTCGGAAGCCCCATGGCCTGATGGCCCTCCCGGCTGCCCACCACTGCGCCGCGTTCGCATCCCCACCCCCCAGCGAAGGACGAACAGATGAAGCACCGATCCTTCTTAGCCGCCGTCACAGCCGCCGCGCTCCTCGTCCTGGGAGCCGCCGGCACCGCACAGAGCCGCACCGCCGACCCGGCCGCCGCACCCGCGGCCGTCAGTGCCGCCGCGCCGACAGCCGGCTGCGGCAAGGCTCCGACGCTGAGCAGTGGCGCCCACACGATCCAGAGCAGCGGCCAGAACCGCAGCTACATCCTCAGGCTCCCCACCGGCTACGACAGCAACCGCCCCTACCGCCTGGTCTTCGGGTTCCACTGGCGGGGCGGCACCGCGAACGACGTCGACTCGGGCGGGACCGACGGGTACAACTGGTCCTACTACGGCCTGCGGCGGCTGGCGGACGGCGCGAACAACGGCACCATCTTCGTCGCCCCGCAGGGCTTCGACAACGGCTGGGCCAACAGCAACGGCCAGGACGTGACCCTCGTCGACGACCTGACCCGCCAGCTCGAGGCGGGGCTCTGCGTCGACAGCACGCAGCTGTTCGCCGCCGGCTTCAGCTACGGCGGCGCCATGTCGTACGCGCTCGCCTGCGCACGGCCGACCGTCTTCCGGGCGGTCGCGGTCTACTCCGGCGCGAACCTCAGCGGGTGCGCCGGAGGAACGCAGCCGGTCGCCTACATCGGGCTGCACGGCCTCCGGGACAACGTCCTGCCCATCGCCTCGGGACGCGCACTCCGGGACACCTTCGTCAGGAACAACGGCTGCACCGCGCAGAACCCGCCGGAGCCGGCGAACGGCAGCCTGACCCACATCGTCACCACCTACTCCGGATGCCGGTCCGGATATCCCGTCGTCTGGGCGGCATTCGACGGCGCGGGCCACGACCCCGGCCCCATCGACGGCTCCACCGGTGACGGCTGGCGCACCTGGACGTCGGGCGAGGTGTGGAAGTTCTTCTCCCAGTTCGACTCGAGCACCACTCCCCCGCCCACCGGCCAACAGCTCGTCGGGCAGCAGTCCGGCCGGTGTGTCGACATCAACGGCACCGCCACGGCCAACGGCACCCAGGCCCAGCTGTGGGACTGCAACGGCGCCGCCAACCAGCGGTGGACCTACACCGCCGACAAGCAGCTCACGGTCTTCGGCAACAAGTGCCTGGACGCCTCCGGAAAGGGCACCACGAACGGCACCGCAGTGGTGATCTGGGACTGCAACGGCCAGACGAACCAGCAGTGGAACCTCAACTCCAACGGCACGGTCACCGGAGTCCAGTCGGGGCTGTGCCTCGACGCCACCGGCGTGGCGACGGCCAACGGTACGAAGATCCAGCTGTGGGGCTGCTCGGGCGGGGCGAACCAGCAGTGGCACCTCCAGAGCTGACGCGGGCCGCCTGACGGTGCGAAGGCGCCCCGGCAGGCCGTGAGCGGCCGGGGCCCGGGAAGCACGAAGGCCMCCCTCCGGKGTGGAGGGKGGCCTTCGATACACATGGGGTGGTGGAGATGCCGGGAATCGAACCCGGGTCCAGTGGAGTGGATTCAGGACTTCTCCGAGCGCAGTCCGCTGTGATTTTCTCGGCCCTGGCAGTCACACGGACAAGCCGCCAACAGGCCCAGTCACTGTTTGATTTCCCCACCGACCCCCGTGACCGGGGTGGCAAGTTGAGTTCCCTAAATTATGCCAGGGTCCGGGTCGGGAACTCCCCGGTCTGACACCCGTTCACTTTCGCTTAGGCAGCGAGAGCGAACTGCTGGGCATCGCGCTTAGAATTGGCGATTATTGTTTTGCGGCAGATGGTTAACGAGATCATTGCCGCGTTCCTCGGCTCGCTTCTCCTGTTTCGACTTCCCCTGTCGAAACCGATCATCCCCATGTTTTGTTGAGAAACAGCTCCCGGCGGGCGGACCCTCCGGTTGGTGCTGCGCCCATACTACGCGCAGCGACCGGCCTGGCCAAGCAGATTAACCCTGCTGGCGGCGGCGGACCGCCGCGACCGCCCGGTCCGTCTCACGACGGTCCTGCTTCTCGCGGAGGGTCTGCCGCTTGTCGTGCAGCTTCTTGCCGACCGCGAGGGCCAGTTCGAGCTTCACCCGGCCGTCCTTGAAGTACAGCGAGAGCGGCACCAGGGTGTGGCCGGTCTCCTTGGTCTTCGACTCGATCTTGTGGATCTCCATCCGGTGCAGCAGCAGCTTGCGCTTGCGCCGCGCCGAGTGGTTGGTCCAAGTCCCCTGGGCGTACTCGGGGATGAACACGTTGTCGATCCACACCTCGCGCCCCTGGACGTAGGCGTAGCCGTCCACCAGGTTGGCCCGCCCCTCGCGGAGCGACTTGACCTCGGTGCCGGTCAGCACCAGACCGCATTCGTACGTGTCGAGGATGGTGTACTCGTGTCGCGCCTTCTTGTTCTGCGCGATCAGCTTCTTTCCGGTTTCTTTAGCCATAGCGCCGATCATTCTCGCATCCCGGCGAGGCCCCTGGCAGCCCCTTTACCGCCGGAGCGTCACACCGCGGGGCTCGAAGGTGACGGTACGCAGCAGCTCCACCACCACCGGGCAGTAGGTCTCCCAGTCCTGGACGGAGGGCGTGCTGAAGGTGACCACGGTCAGGCTGCGCCCCGTCGGGTCGGCCTCGCGCGGAACCGGGATCCACGCCTGCAGGGTGGCCACCGGAATCGGCTCGTCCGCCCCGCTCGGCGAAACGGCGGCGGGGATCAGCAGCGGGGCGTCCAGCTCGATCTCCACGGCGGCGGGCCCGCAGGGCAGTTCGTACCGCTGGAGCTGCCGGCGGTCGGACCCTCGGCGGCGGATCTCGATGATCCCCGCGACGGCGACCTCCGGATCGGAGCAGTCCACCTCCTGGTGCGCGATCAGCAGCGAGGCGGCGGACGGACGGCTGTCGTCGATCAGCCCGAAGCAGGAGGCCGCGTAGTACGCACCGGTGGCAGCCAGCTGCCGGGAGGTCTGCCGGTAGGTCGCCAGCAACTGCTTGAGCAGGACCGGGTCGGTGTCCTCGACCCGGTCCTCCCCGATCCGCCCGCGCAGGTCGTCGGCAAGCTCGAAATCGTCCGCCCCGACCGGGATCTCCCGGAAGTCGGGCGGCAGCTCGAACTGGATCCGGTACTCAAGACTCATACGCCGAGCCCCCACTTCTTCCGAGCCCGCTCGGCCGCCGCCCGCTGGGAACTGCGGACTCCCACCTGACGGATCAACATGGCGAGCGGCCCGGGCTGCTGGTCGGCGCGGGTCACTCCAGTCAGCGCCAGCAGGTCCTTGGCGTCCTCCGGAGTCATCCCCGAGATCCGGACGCCCGGGTGCCAGCCCGGCGGGTTGAAGCCGAAGGGCACGTCCGTGCGCCAGCTGAACGGGGGCGTGAAGGACGGGTCCGCCTGCGGGTTCCGCATGTAGGCCGCCCGGCGACGGGCGAGTGGGCTGTCGTCGCGGACGAACCGGATGCTGTTCCAGCTGCTCCCGGCCTTCATGTCGGCAAGCGCGTAGCCGTAGAGGTGCGCCACCCAAACCACCTCATGCGGCGTTCCCAGGGTGTACGTGACAGAGAACTCGGGTCGCCCGTCGGCGAGGGCCGGTACCTGCTCGGCGTGATTCATCGTGCGCCCCTCTCGGCGGCGGCCTGGCGGTCCTTCTCGACGCCTGCCTTCCAGGAGTTCTCGAAGGCGTGGCTGATGAGCAGCGGCGAGGTTATCGGGCCGCCGACCATGCCTATGCCGACCTGGGCCACCTGGCGGTCGTTCTGCGGGACGAAGTAGCTGAGTGTCTCGTCGGAGCCCAGCAGGCTCTTGACGTCCATGAAGTCGCCGACCGCGCCGCCCACCCCGTCACCCCGGGCGATCGCCGTGACGATCTTGCCGGCCGCCTCGCCCTCGCGGGCGGCCATCGCCCCGGCCCGGCCGATCCCGAAAGTCAGACCACCGAGCGCGTCCTCGCCCAGCGTGGCCCAGGAGACATCCGCCCCACCGGCCTTGGCCACGCCGTGCAGCCCGAGTGCGCCGAGCCCGGTGACGCCGGAGACGACCTCCAGCGGCACCCCGACGATCGCTCCGACCGCTGTCCCGTCCAGGGCCAGACCGACCACACCGGTGACCGCGCTGATGGTGGAGAGCACGTCGCCGACCGCCGCGATGGAGTTGGCGTGGTCCTGGACGAACTTCACCACCTCCTGCCCGGCCTTGATCTGGAGCATGGCGACCTGCTCGATGGACTCGCCGAGCCGGGCCAGCAGCCCGGGCCCGTCCGGGGCCTGTTCGGCCGCCGCCCGCAGGGCTGCCGCGCACTTCTCGGAGAGGTCCTCGTGCAGCGCCGAGAGCTCGGCGGCCTGCCTCCGCAGGTCGGCGAGTTCGTCCTCCGCGCTGTCCACCTCGCGGGCCGCCGCGGCCAGCCGCCGCTCGGCGTCCGCCAGTTGATCCCCGTCGGTGAACAGCACGTTGACCAGGTCGAGGTCGGGGTTGTCCTTGGCCCGCTTCAGCCGGGCCTTGGCGGCCTGGGCCGAGTCCTCGTACGCGTGCGCCTTGGACTTCAGGCCCGCCAGGTCGGCGCCCCAGCGGTCCAGCTCCCGGGCGGCCCGGTCGAAGGACTGCCGGGCGATCTCCAACTGCCGGGGCAGCGGCTGGATCTTCGCGGTGAAACCCGACGCCGCGTCACCCTGCCACCCGGCGTCGCCGGAGACGGCCCGGGTCAGCGTCGCGTGCGCGTCCTCCAGGTACTTGGCGGAGGTGGTGAGCTGCAGCACCAGGGCGTCGATCCGGCCCGGGTCGCCGGGCGCGGGGTCGAACCCCAGCGCCGGGAAGTCACGTTCGAACATGGTGCCCCCTCAGCTCGCCGCAGCCGAAGCCGAAACGCCCTGGTACACGGCCGCCAGTGCGGCCTCGGTCTGCTGGTACGCCGTGACCGTCTGCTCCAGGCCCTTGCTGACGGCCTGGACGGTCTGCGTCAGCTGCTTGAGGCCGTACTCCCACTTCTCCTGGAAGTCGTCGCAGGCGTGGTCGAGCCGCTTGCTGCCGGTGGTCTTCGGCCCGGTGGTCTCCATCGCGCGCATGGCGGCGCCCATCGAGCCGGTGCTCTCACCCAGTTGACGTGCCAGCAGGTCCAACTGACCCACGTCGACACGGAAATCCGATGTCACTTGTCCGCCCCCCAGCGTCGCCACCGTGCCGCGTGATCCGTCGGCACCCGTCGTGGCGTTCGGTCATGGTAGCCACACGCTCCGACACGACCGCGGATGGGGGGCTACTTGCGGCCGAGGCCGGAGAGCACGGTGTCGGCGAGCCGGAGGGTGTCGGCGGGGGTGGCGCCGGCCGGCCGGGGGACGTCGGGGGTCAGGCCGGTGCCGTCCGGGGAGCGGCCGGCCGGGGTGAAGTACCGGCCCACCGTGAGCTCGAGCACGGCGCCGTCGGCCAGCCGGCTGGGCTGCTGGACGGTGCCCTTGCCGAAGGTCCGGGAGCCCACCAGGACGGCGCGGCTGCGGTCCTGGAGTGCTCCGGCCAGCAGTTCGGCGGCGCTCATGGTGCCGCCGTCGACCAGCACCACCAGCGGTGTGGCGGTGTCGCCGCCGGGTGCGGCGGTGAGTTCGCGCCGCTCGCCGTGCTCCAGGTAGGAACCGACCGGGCCGCCGTCCAGGAAGAGCGCGGCGGTGGCGGCGGCCTCGTCGACCAGCCCGCCGGAGTTGCCGCGCAGGTCGAGCAGCACCCCCTTGGCACCCTGGGCGGCCGTCCTGACCTGCTCGGCCACCCCGGCGGTGAAGCCGTGCACGGCGATCCGGACCACCCCGGCGCGCGGGTGGTCCACCGTCACGTCACGGGCCGCCAGTTCGGCCCGGCGCAGGGTGAGTTCGCGCTCCACGCCGCCGGGGCCGCGCAGCGCCAGTGCGACCGTCGAACCGGCCGCGCCGCGCAGCCCGGCCACCACTTCGGTGACCGGCAGCCGGTCGGCCGGGGCGCCGTCGATCCGTAACAGCTGCTCCCCGACCGCGATCCCGGCCAGCTCGGCCGGCCCGGCCGGGGTCACCTGGGCCACCGTGGTGGCCCCGTCGGGCGCGCGGCGGACCGAGAGGCCGACGCCGTGGTACCGCCCCTGGGTGAGGTCGGTGTACGCCTCGCGGCTGTAGTACGCGGCCCACGGATCGCCGCCCCCGGCCAGCAGTTGCTCGGCCTGCTGCCGGGAGAGGTCGGCCCCGGCCAGCGTCTGGCCGTCCAGCGCGTCCGAGGAGGTGGCGAGTTGGGCGAGCGCCGGGGGTTCGCTCCAGGCACCGGTCATCGCGCCACCGAGCAGCACGGTGCCGAACACCAGCGAGAGCATGGCCCCCTGGCGTACCCCTCTGCGCAGTGTCACCGACATGGCCCGGAGTCTAGGCGCCGCGCTCGGCCGGACGTCAGACCTTCAGGTACTTCCGCAGAGTGAAGAACGCCGCGATCGCGGCCATCCCCATGCCGACCACGACCAGCAGCGGGATCACCGACAGCACCGAGGAGAGCCCGATGAAGTGGATGAACTCCACCTTCTTGGCCAGGAAGCCCTGCACGAAGAAGTGCCCGCCGACCAGCAGCCCGGAGGCCAGCGCGGCCCCGAGCAGCGCGGCGAACGCGGCCTCGGCGATGAACGGCATCTGGACGTAGAAGTTCGAAGCACCGACCAGGCGCATGATGCCGGTCTCACGCCGTCGGCTGAACGCCGACACCCGGACGGTGTTGACGATCAGCAGCAGCGCAACGAACAGCATCAACACCATGATCACGAACGCGGCCGTCTGCAGACCGTTCAACAGCCCGAACAGGTTCTCCAGGATCTTCTTCTGGTCCTGCACCGACTTGACGCCCGCGTTGCCGGCGAAGGCGCTCTGCATCACGTCGTACTTGGTCGGGTCGGTCAGCTTCACCCGCCAGGACTGCGGCATCGCCTCCGCGCCGACCGCGACGATCAGCGGGTTGTCCGGGTTGAGGTCCTTCCAGTGCTTGAAGGCCTCCTGCGAACTCTCGAAGGTGAAGTTCTGCACCAGCGGCATCTTCTCCAGCTTCGCCTTCACGTCGGCGATCTGCTGGTCGGTGGCCGCACCCGCTGCACACTGGGCCGACTTGGAGTCGGCCTTGGTGCAGAAGTAGATGCTCACCTCGACCTTGTCGTACCAGAAGTCCTTCATCGAGTTGACCTGGTCACGCACCAGCAGGCTGGCTCCGGCCAGGGCGAGCGACAGCGCAACACTGACCACGACCGCGATGGTCATGGTCAGGTTGCGACGGAGACCGACGCCGATCTCCGACAGAACGAACTGGGCGCGCATGGCTTTGTCTCACTCCAGGGTCATTGCGGGTGGGGGCGGGCAGGCGGACGAAGCGTCAGGCTCAGTGCTGGTAGCCGTAGACGCCACGGGCCTGGTCGCGGACCAGCAGCCCCTTGTCGAGCTCGATCACTCGCTTGCGCATCTGGTCGACGATGGCCTGGTCGTGGGTGGCCATCAGAACGGTGGTGCCGGTGCGGTTGATCCGGTCGAGCAGCTTCATGATGCCGACCGAGTTCTGCGGGTCGAGGTTTCCGGTCGGCTCGTCGGCGATCAGCAGCATCGGACGGTTCACGAAGGCGCGGGCGATCGCCACGCGCTGCTGCTCACCACCCGAGAGCTCGCCGGGCATCCGGTCCTCCTTGCCACCGAGGCCGACCAGGTCGAGCACCTCGGGGACGACCTTGTTGATGGAGCTCTTCGGCTTGCCGATCACCTCGAGGGCGAACGCGACGTTCTGCGCCACCGTCTTGTTCGGCAGCAGGCGGAAGTCCTGGAAGACGGTGCCCAGCTGGCGGCGCATGTGCGGCACCTTCCAGTTGGACAGCTTGCCGAGGTCCTTGCCCAGGACGTGCACCTCGCCGACGCTCGGCCGCTCCTCGCGCAGGCAGAGCCGGAGGAAGGTCGACTTGCCCGAGCCGGAGGACCCGACCAGGAAGACGAACTCACCCTTCTCGATCTCCAGCGAGACGTTGTCCAGGGCCGGACGGTTCTGCTTGGGATAGGTCTTGGAGACGTTGTCGAATCTGATCACGGCTGCATCACGGGGGCCATCCTAGGTGGAATGGCGACCGGTTCGGCCGAACTTCCGTGACCCGATCGTTACTTCGGGCCTCGGAGGGCTGGCCGGACGGCACCGTTCCTCGGTCGGTTCCACTCCCGCGGCAGGCCGGGAGCGGCGGCGGAAATGGCGGACTGCCACTTCTCCGGTCTCGGACCATACGCGAAGCGCATCCGGGCTCGCAGGCCCGGCCGGTCCGACGGCCTGAGAATTGGTGGCGAATGTTCTGTTTTGCCCGGATAAATGCGAGCCATGTCACAGACCTGCTTGCGGTTGAGCGGTCCACCGCCCCCACGCACGGGCCGGATCGTCCGGAACCTGGCACAGTGGTAGGCAGAGAGCGGCCGTATGGGGCAGCCGAAGGAACCGGAAGCCCTCCCGGCGCGTTGCTGTAAGCAGCAAGGAGGAGATCGCATGACGTGCGACCATCTGGTGTGCGCCAACTGCAACGGCCGCGTGAGTGACGGTCGCTGCCCCGTCTGCCGCGCCAACCGGGCCCGGCTGGAGGGCGAGCAGGGCCCGTTCGCCGCACTGACACCCGCCACGCTGCTCGCGTTGCTGGTCGGCCTGCTGGCCGTGGCACTGATCGCCCGGCAGGCCCTGGCCTGACCCGCGCCGCACCGAACGACGAGAAGGGCCCCGGGACGACGTCCCGGCGCTGCTTGCGCCRGCGGATCCCTGCCTCGATAAACCCGTCGATGTCCCCGTCCAGCACGGACTGCGGGTTGCCGACCTCGAACTCCGTCCGCAGGTCCTTGACCATCTGGTACGGGTGCAGGACGTAGGAACGCATCTGGTTGCCCCAGGAGCTGCCGCTGTCCTTGAGCGCGTTCATCGCGGCCTTCTCCTCCTGCCGGCGCAGCTCGAGCAGCTTGGCCTGCAGCACGTTCATCGCCGAGGCCTTGTTCTGGATCTGCGAGCGCTCGTTCTGGCAGGAGACCACGGTGCCGGTCGGCAGGTGGGTGATCCGGACCGCCGAGTCGGTGGTGTTGACGCCCTGGCCACCGGGGCCCGAGGCGCGGTACACGTCGATCCGCAGCTCGCCCTCGTCGATGTCGACGTGGTCGGACTGCTCGACCACGGGGAGCACCTCGACGCCCGCGAACGAGGTCTGCCGGCGGCCCTGGTTGTCGAACGGCGAGATCCGGACCAGGCGGTGGGTGCCCTGCTCGACCGAGAGCGTGCCGTACGCGTACGGCACCTTCACGGTGAAGGTCGCGGACTTGATGCCGGCCTCTTCGGCGTACGAGGTGTCGTAGACCTCGGTCGGGTAGCCGTGCCGCTCGGCCCAGCGGAGGTACATCCGCATCAGCTGCTCGGCGAAGTCGGCGGCGTCCACGCCACCGGCCTCGGCCCGGATGTTGACCAGGGCCTCCCGGGCGTCGTACTCGCCGGAGAGCAGGGTGCGGACCTCGAGCTCCTCGACCGCCTTCTGCACCGAGGTCAGCTCGGCCAGCGCCTCGGTGAGGGTGTCCGCGTCGTCCTCGTCCTCGGCCAGCTCGAACATGATCGAGAGGTCGTTCACCCGGCCGCGCAGGGTCTGCACCTTGCGCAGCTCGCCCTGCAGGAAGGAGAGCCGGCTGGTGACCTGCTGCGCGTTCGCCAGGTCGTCCCACAGGTTGGGGGCGGCTGCCTCCTCCTCGAGGGCGGCGATGTCGGCCCGGATCTTGTCCAGGTCGAGGACGGCCTCGATGGACCCCATGGTCGTTTCGAGGGACTTGAGCTCTTCTGAAGGATCGACGGCTGCCACGCCACCAGCCTAATGGTTCGGGGCGGCCGACCGTGCATGGGTATCCACAGCCGGGTCGGTCGGCCACGGAGCGGGTGCCCCGACCCGCGCGTCGGGCGGCGACGCCGCGAAGGCCGAGTACGCGGCCGCCGCACCGGCCAGCAGCAGCACCACGGCGAGCAGCACCGCGTACAGCCGGCGGCGCCGGACCAGCGCCCGCCGCCCCTTCCGGTGGCCGCTCGCCGGGGCCGCCTCCCGGCGCTGGGCCTGCGACTCGGCCGCGTAGGAGGCCAACTCCTGGGCGGACGGGCGGCGCAGGCTGGTGTGGGTGTCCCGGGTGGAGTCAGGCGAGGGGGTCGGCACCAGCGGGACGGCCGGGCCCCGGCGGCGCCGGTGGGTGCCGGGGCCGGCGTCCACCTCGGCGTAGACCGCCTCGCCCGGGGTGATCAGTTCCTCGGCCGGGGCCTTGCTCTGCGGCGGGACGTGCGCGGGCAGCCCGGCCAGGTACGGCAGTTGCTCGCGCAGCCGCTCGGCCAGCTCGGCGGCGCGCAGCCGGGAGGCCGGGGCCTTCGCCAGGCACTCGCCGATGATCCGTGACAGACCGTCAGGAATCCCGGCGATCGGCGGGACGGTCTCGGTGACGTGCCGCCGCAGCACCGCGCCGGTGTGGCCGCCGCCGAACGGGGTGAAGCCGGTCAGCAGCTCGTACAGGACCGTGGCCAGCGCGTAGATGTCGACGGCGGCGCGCGGCTCCAGGCCCTCGATGATCTCGGGGGCCAGGTAGTCGGGGGTGCCGATGATCCTGGTCGCCCTGGTCCGGCGCGGGGCGTCCACCAGGCGGGCGATGCCGAAGTCGGTGAGCTTGGCGCGCGGGGCGCCGCCGGGCCCGGCCGGGGCGGCCAGGTCGAGCATCACGTTCTCCGGCTTCACGTCCCGGTGCACGATCCCGGCGGCGTGTGCGGCGGCCAGGCCGTCGGCCACGTCGGCGATCACCGAGACGGCGGCCAGCGGGGCCATCGGACCGTCCCGGTCCAGCCGGGAGCGCAGGTCGGCGCCCTGCACCAGCTCCATCACCAGGGCCAGGTCGTCGCCGTCCATCACCATGTCGCGGACCCCGACCACCCGGGGGTGGTCCAGGCTCATCAGCGCGGTGCGCTCCTGGATGAACCGCCCCACGAGGACCTGATCGGATGCCAGATCCTCACGCAGCAGCTTGACTGCCACCGGCCCGTCCGGGCCCTCGCCGAGCCAGACGGTCCCGGCGGACCCCCGGCCGATCACCTGGTGGACGGTGTACCGGCTGCCGATCTTGCGTGCCAATGCTGCTGCTCCGTAGGCGGCGGGAGCACGCGGTACTGCTGCGTGCTCGGTAGGTCGGTGCTTCAGCCCACCAACCTACGCGCCCGACGGCCGTTCGGGGGACGCCGAACGGCCCTGTAAGCCCTCGGGTGACAGGAAAAATCGTGAAGTGTCGACAAATCCCTACTACTGACTGCCGGTCAGATCGGTGACCCAGTCGCTCGCGGTGGTGAACCAGTCCTGCACGTTCTGCCACCAGATCGGCAGGTCCGTGAAGTTCCACAGCGCGACGGCGGCCACCGCCAGCACCACGATCACCATCAGGCAGCCCTTGAGACAGCCCAGGCCGGGGATGTACATCCGGTTCCGGCTGCGGCGGCGCGGCTCCCGGCCGGGCTCCGGCTCGCGCTGCTGCGGGGCCGGGGGCTCCTGGCGGCGCGGCGGGGC
>NZ_JBFUMY010000052.1:0-44283 GCF_054049135.1 Kitasatospora sp. P5_F3
ACCGTGCCGTCCGGCAGGGTCAGGGTGTCGTACCAGTCGCCGCCGACCTGACCGTCGGCCTCCGCCGGGAGGTAGCGCACGGCCACCTCCAGGCCGGGCGCGGCCGGGCCGCTCGGCACGTCCGTCAGCGCATGTTGCAGCGCCCGTACCGCCCGGTGCTCCGCCGCCGTCTGCCGGACCTGTTCGGCGAGCCGGGCCCGGGTTTCCGCGAGCCGTTCCTCGGCCCGGCGCCAGGCCGTCACGTCCTGGACGACGCCGCGCACCGCCAGCACCTCACCGACCGCCCCTCCCGCGACGCCCTCGGCCACCGCCCGCACCGACCGGGTGTTCCCGTCCGCCGACCGGACCCTGAACTCCAGTGCGGCGTCCGCCACTTGGCCCGTCCGCAGCAGCTCGGCCTGCCGCCGGACGGCCTCCTGGTCGGCCGGCGCGACGGCGGCCGTCGCCCGGGCGACGGCGAGCGCGACGGCCACGTCCGGGAGTTCGATGCCCAGCAGCCGGTACACCTCCGGCGAGCAGTCGAAGGTGGCACTGCCGACGTCCCACTGCCACGTCCCCAGGCCGGCCAGTCGCTGAACCTGCATCAACTGCCTTTCCCGGCGCTCCTGTTCGTCGTGCGTGCGCCAGCTGACCAGCACCCCGTCCAGGAACGGCGTGGCGTGCAGCGTCATGGTGGACGCGTGCACGGCACCGCCGACCACCTCGATGAACTGCTCCGCCTCGCCCTCGTACGGGACCCCGCTGACCGCGACGTCCAGCAGCTGCCGGAAGGTGCCGGAGGCCACCATCCCGGGGTAGAGCTCGGTGACACGCCGGCCGACGATGTCCTCGCCGGTACGGCCCGCCAGGTCCACCGTCGCCGCGTTGGCGTGCTCGACCCGCAGGTCGGTCGCCTTGCCCCCGGGCTCCCGGACGGCGTGCAGGATCAGCACCGGATCGAGCAGCGCGTCCAGCACCGCCCGGAACCACGGCGCACTCGCCGAGACCGGTGGCCCGGCCTCCTCCGCGCTCGGCGACAGCACCCGCAGCAGGTGCGCCGCACTCAGCCGTACGACGGCCGACAGGTAGCGCTCGTCCGCCCGGCCGGGCCGGAACTCCCCCGGCCAGCCCAGCTTCACCGCGCCGATCAGCTGCTCCCCGGTCCGCAGCGGGAGGGCGCAGACCGTCTCGCCGGGCACCAGGTCCTCGCCGGTCAGGTCGGGATAGCGGGCCGCGAACTCGGTCCGGTCGCGCACCCAGACCGGTGTGCCGCTGCGTACCGCGTCGGTCAGCGGCAGCGACATCTGCGGCGGAATCCGCTGCCACTGGCTGAGCTGCTGCGCGGGGACGCCGTGGCTGCCGACCAGCCGCAGTGCGCCGTCGGGCTCCAGGACCAGCAGGGCGACCGCGGCGACTCCGAGCTGCGCCAGCGACGCGTCGGTGAGCAGGGCGGCCACCTCGTCGGGTGTGTCGGCCGAGCCCAGGGCGGCGGAGGCCAGGTGGTAGCGGGCCGCGAAGTCCGGGCCCAGCGGGGTGGGCCGCGGCTCGGGTTCCGGCGACGCACGTTCCGGCGACCCGGCGACAGACCGTTCGACAGCCTGCTCGACGACGGGCGACATCACGATCGGGAGATGCTCGGCGGCGTCCGGCGGCGCGACCACGCCGAGCAGGTCCGCCGCGATGTCCACCAGCTTGCGATTGCCGCCCTGGGAGAGCTGGACCAGCCGGCCGAACGCCTCCTCCGGACTGCACGACAGCCGTTCGGCCAGCATGCCCTTGGCCTGCTCGATCACGGCCCGGGTACGCATGGCCCGACGCTGACCCTCGACCTCGCTGCGCAGCCGGTCGATGGTGGTCTGCAACTCCGCCTGCTCGATGTCCCCCGGCATCGCCCGCCTCTTCTCCGCTGCCGGGTGAGCGCTGCCCGGCAGCCCTGCTGGACGCCTGTGACGATGCCTCAAGGGTAGGCCCGGCCGACGTACGAACGCAGCGTGTCAGCGGTAGGGCAGCGTGGTGGCGACGACCTTCCCGGTGCTGGTCCGCAGCACGTGTACGCCACGCCCGAGCGCCGTCACCACGGCCAGCCCGAAGCCCGAAGGACCGGGCCGGGGCGGTGCCCGGAGCAGCTGGGGGCTGGTGTCCTCGACCGCCACGTCGACGGTGACCCCGGGAGTCACCACCACGCTGAGCCGACACGGGCCTGGCGCGTGCAGGCAGGCGTTGCCGACCAGTTCGCAGACCACCAGCTCGACGTCCCCACGGGTCCGCGCGCTCAGCCTGCCCTCGCCCCGGTCCGCGAGCTCGCGCAGAAAGCCGCCGGTGGCCGCGCGCGCCGCTCGTACCGAACCGGGCCGGCCGTCCAGCTCGACCTGCAGCGAAGGCACCTGACGCACGGTCCCACCTCCCGGTCCGGACTCACTGCCCTCGACGGCGCGCCGCCAGCCGCCGGAGCGGACGGGCGAGCAGCAGGAACAGCGTGGCCACCAGCACCAGCCCGACCGGCACCAGAGCCTGCACCGTCCGAAGCTGCGCCCCCACCACGAGCAGCGCGAGCGAGACCGCCACCGACACGGTCACCACCGACGCCGGCACCCGCGCCGCGGCCCGGAGAAGGCGATAGGGCCACCGCAGCCGGCCCCGGCGCATCGAACTCAGCTCGCGGGCCAACCGGCCGTCCTCCGCCAGCCCCGTCTCGATCTCCTCCAGAATCCTCCGCTCGTGCCAGGAGAGTGCAGGGCCATCCATCGCAGCCACCTCCGCGCCTGTCTGTCCGCGCCGCAGCGCCACCCTGTTCGTCAACGCCGGTTGCGCCGGCGGTGGAGACCGGTCGGCGGCGGCTCCCGGTCCTTGTTGCGCTGCCCCAGGACGAAGGCCACCACGATCGCCGCCACCAGAACCGCCCCGGCCCCGATCAGCCAGAGCGCGCCGACGCCGGCTTCGGCCAGCTGCATCTGCACTGCGAGATCCATCAGCATCATGTTCCGCGCCTGTCCGGACGCCCCCGTTTGAAACGCCCCCGCCGCAGGGGCTGTGGCCGCAGCCGCCTACCGGGCTGCTGACGAGGAATCATCGGTCCGGACGCCGCACTCCGGGAGAAGGTTCCGCGGATCGCGCTGGGTTCGTCCATCGCCCGGGCCTTCGGCCGTACCCCGCTGACGCTTTACGGGCGACAGCGACCGATCGGGACGGGCCGAAGAGCGGGCCCGGACGGGCGGCAGGGTCCGGGGAAGGCCTGCCACCCGTCCGGGAGTCGGTGGGGTGTCGCGCCATCAGGAGTGACGCAGGGCCGGGCGGGCGGTGGACACGGGGGAGCCCACCGTCCACCCGGCTCATATCCTTCAGCGCCCGAGCCGCCACTCGTGTCACACCACACCCGAAACTTCTTCACGCGCCCTGACCGCGCAGTGCGCCGGGACTCGCCAGCGGTCCTGTTTCGGCCACGGACGTCCGCGAAAGCACATGCTCGTCAAGTCCCGACGGCCTCAGCCGAGCGGCCGTGGCATGATTTCTGGTCATCTCACAGCAATGCAGCCCCTCCCCACCCTCCGCCATCGCATTCTGTATGCGACCGCATACGCATCGTGATGCCCGCCGGATGGGGGCACGCAAGGGAGCTGCCATGAGTGACGTACTGGGATTTCCCATGCTGGCTGCCTCGGCTCTCACCCAGGCCATCGGGTTCCTGTACCACCGCGCCGAGATCGTCCTCGACCGCCGCGCTGCGCGCAGAGGCACCGGCGAAGCCGGTCCGGCCGAGCCAGTGCCCGATGTGCTGGCCGGCGACCCCGGCCATGCGCTGGACTTCGATCCGGACCGCGTGACGGCGGACCTGGCCGACCGCCTGAGGTCCCTGCTGGACGCGCTCGGTATGTACGCCGAGCACGAGCAGCTGATCGACAGTCAGGACGAACGGCTGCAGCGCACGCTGGGTCGGCTTCGGGCCCTACTGGAAGAGGTGTACGGACGCCGCATCACCTTCGTCGGCGAGGACCGGCCCATGAGCGGGATGCGCATCGTCAACCGGGCCGGCGACGTCCACGGCGTCTCCCGCGCCCTGAAGGCACGCCGCGTTTCCAGTCTGGCGAACGTCGACGTTGAGCACACGGCCCAGGTCGTCCGTCGCGGTGCAGAGATGACCAGCGTCGAGATCGACGACCTGTTCTGACTCCGGGGTCGACGACCACGAGCCACCCAGCAACGACAGGGGACCCCATGGAACCTGCCACGCCCGAAGAGCCTTTCGAGCCCGGCGAAGACGCACTCGAGGACTCCGCTGTCAGGGAGGCCAAGAGGGTGCTGCGGGCCGCAGTCTCCGAGCTGCGGCAGGAGGTTCTGTTCAACTTCGGTGAGATGACCGCGGTGAAACTCACTGCGGTCCTCGGCCAACTGCTGGAACACTCGGAGCTCCCCCACCGCTACCTGCAGACCGTCCGCGCGGTCTTCGCCGAGCCCGACGGCTATCCGGCGACGTACGCGGCGCTCAAAGAGCCCGGAGCGGTCCTGGTCCTGCTCCGGGAACCGGGCGCGGGGCGCGCCTTCACCGCCCACGCGCTGCTGGCCGACCTGCACCTGCGGACCGGAGCCACGGTGGGTCCGCTGAGCTTCGGCGGCACTGCGCACTTTCCGCTGCGTCGCCTGCCGCGCGAGGAGAACGCCGGGTACCTGTTGGAACTCCCGGCAGACGAGGAGGACTTCGCGGTCGGCGCCGACTTCGGCGCGAAGCTGCACGAAATCCAGCTGGCCATCAAGGGCCGAAACTCGCGGCTGATCGTCCTGACCACACCGAAGCAGTGGCAGCGCGTCAGCGCGCAGGCCCCGGCGGACATCGTTCCCAAGCTGGGCCGTCCCGACCCAGTGAAGATCGCCAGGGCCTGGCTCGGGGCCGAGGCACCGGGCCTCGACGCAGAAGGCTGGCTCGCCGATGAGCGCATCGCCGATCTGCTGGACCGTCAGCAGCCGTCCGATGTCCTCCGGATCGTCGCGCTCATTCTCAAGGCCGATGAGGCCAAGCCGTCCGCGATGCGTTCCGATACTGACCCGAAGGGCTTCAACGCCAAGGTGCTGGACGTCGTGAAGGCCCGCACCGCGTGGCGCGAAGATCTGTTGGAGTGGCACCGGAAGCCGGGCCGGACGAGCTTCGAGCGGAACTTCCTGCTGGTGGCGGCACTGTTCCGGAACGCGTCCGTCGGCCACGTGTACGCGCAGACCGCCGAGCTCTGCAGGCGCTTCAAAACTCCCGTGTCGGTCAAGGGCCAGGAGTCGCCGGGCGTGGTCGAACTCGTCGACGAGATCGGGGCCGAACTCGGTCTCACAGCGGACACGCTCGACTTCGGACGGCCGGGGTGGGACGACGCCGTCCTCGGTTACTTCTGGATCGACCGTCCGACGGCCCGCATGACGTTCCTGTCCTGGATGGCCGACGCCCCGACGACCGGAGCCAAAGGGCTCCTCGAGTCGTTCAGCCGCGACGAGCGGCTGCTGCTGGCCAACAGGGTCGGTGCGTTCGCCGTCCGCTGGGCCACCCACCACCGGAAGTCGGACCCGCTGGATCAGATCATCTCCGCCTGGTCCAAGGACCCCGACCTGTGGAAGGCGGCAACCGACCTGATCTCCGCCGCCGCCCTCCACCCCACGATCGGTCGGCTCATCCACGAGTTCCTGCTGCGCTGGTCGAAGAGCAAGGAGAACCCGGTGCTGCGCCGGCTGGCCGTCGACGTCTGTGCCGGTGAGTTCGGCCGCCGCCACACCGGAAAGGCGCTGATCCGGCTCGGGCATGCGGCGGAGTCCGAGGAGCCTGCCGTGCAGGAGTCACTTCGCGCCGCCGTGCGCACCATCTGGTCCGACCCGACCGCACGCGAGAGCCTGTTCGCCTCGATCACCCAGTGGTGCGCACCCGGGTCGCCCCGGCTCCGTTCCGGCTGTCGGGCCTTCGCCGCCCTGGCGACCTTGACCTCGGGCGGAAGTGGTGCGGCCAACTGCTCGTCGGTGCTGCTTGTGTCGGATGACGGCGAGGAGGGCGAGTTCCAACCCAGGCTCAAGGACCTGTCCACCGGTTGGAGCGCGCTGCTGTCATCCGAGGAGGAGAAGGCGGAGGCCGCGGTCGCGTTCAACCTGTGGATGGACACCGCACACCAGCACCCAGATCTCCAGCCGCTGATCTTCGGTGCACTGCGAGGCGCCCTCGGCGCGGCCGCTCCGGGACAGGCACGCCGGCTCCGTCATCAGTTGCGAGACGTGCTGTACGAATGGCAGCCCGTCCCGGCACCGGATGCCAACCCCGCCCGGGTACAGCTGCGGCACGAACTGGCAGACCTGCTCGACCACGACCGCAGCCGCGCCGTTTCCGCCTACCACCCAAGGGCCGCTGTTCCGGCCCCGGAGGATGCGTGAGGTCACCGATGCGTCACCGCTCCTCTCTCGACCGGAATCTCACCGAGGCTGCCTGGGTCCGGGAGTTCCATGATGTCCTCGACAGTGCGGACCCGGGGCTTTCCTTCACCGCCGCCTTCCGCGTCGAGTGGCGACGCGCAGCGAACCGGACCAGCCCTGCAACTGCCTTCGGGGGTACCGCCCGAGCAGTGCGGGGTGTCGCCGAGGGGGTCGCGTCCCAACGGACCGTCCTGCGCTGCGACACCACGGAACAGGACATCAACCACGAGCTCCGATCTCGCCTTCCGTGGCACACCGGCGGCCTCGAGATCGTGTCGGCCCGCGTCTCCGTGCACGTCGACGAACACACCCGCACCAGTGCCGAGCGTGCGGCCCGACTCCGCCGGGAGATGGCACTCGAGGAACTCGAACGCCATCAAGTCGCCGCCCAGATACGGTTCATGGAGGAGGAGATCCTGCGTACTCCGGCGACGGCAAGGCTGTACCTGATGCTGGAGCAGACCCGCCACCTCGGCCACCTGCCCCCGGGCGTCGATGTCGACCAGGTCGTCCGGGAGGTCCAGCAATGGCGCCCCGACTCGACCTGGGTGGTCGTGGCACAGCTCCTGCACACCTTCGTCGACAACCTCACGTCTGCCGACCACCAGGACCTTCTTCAGACCCTGCGTGCCGTCTTCCTGGACTACGACGCGAAGGAACTCGCCGACCGCCTGCCCTCGGTTCAGGTCTCACCCGCCCCAGCAGCTGGCTGACCTGGTCGTCAGAGATTCATCGCAGAGCCCACTTCTGGTTGGCGCCGTCGTTGCAGGACCACAGCCCGAGGGCCGTGCCGTTGGCTGTTGCGGCGGCCGCGACGTCGAGGCAGAGACCGGAGTTCACGTTGGTGAGGGTGCCGTTGGCGTTCACGTTCACTGCTGGTTCCCGCCGCCGTTGCAGTCCCCTGCGTGCCGGTCACCGACTACGGTGTCCGAGTAGCCAGGCCCGGCCCGGTGACCGCGCCGTCCAGCCTGCCCGCACCTCCGTTGACTCCGAACAGTGGACGACCTCGTGACCAGCATCGACACCTCGGCCGCCGACCTGACGGGTCTTCGGGTCGCCATCACCGGCGCCTCCCGGGACTTCGGCCGGACCCTCGCCATCCGCTTCGCCGAGCGAGGGGCCGAGGTCTACCTCTCCGCCCGCTCACCGGCCGCCGCCGCCAAGGTCGCGGAGGAGATCCGCGGCCTGGGCCACCTACAGGTGCACTCCTTCGCCTGCGACCTCTCCGCCCCGGCGTCGATCCGCGCCTTCGCGGCTGCCGTCGGCGAACTGACCGACCGGATCGACGTCCTGGTCAACAACGGGTCGCGCTGGCTGGAGGGCACCGACCTGCTCGCCTGCACCGACGAGGACGTGGCCGACACCATCGCGTCCGGGGCCACCGGCACCGTGCTGACCGTACGGGCGTTCCTCCCCCTGCTGCTCGCCTCGGACCGGCCCGACATCGTGAACATGATCTCCACGGCCGGGGTGCCCGGGGTGCACCGTTCCGAGGCGCACGGCGCGTTCTACGCGGCGAAGAGCGCTCAGGCCGGCTTCGCCGGGGTGCTGTCGAAGCGGCTTCGCCCGCAGGGTGTGCGGGTCATCTCGCTCTACCCGCCGGACTTCGCCAACCCCGACCCGCTGTCCCCGCAGTGGGAGACCACCCCGCGCGGCGCCGGTGACAAGCTCACCGCCCACTCCCTGGTCGAGTGCGTCATGTTCGCGATCCGGCAGCCCCGGGACTGCTTCATCAGCGCGTTCCACTTCGAACAGGCCCCCTGACCGGGCCGGACGCTTCAGTGGACAGCCGGCCCGGACCGGCGGCCGCGCAGCCAGCGCTGGTAGGCCGGGCTGCGGGCGGCGGCGGTCCGCTGGGCTTCGGCGACGTGCTGGATCAGCTCCGGGCCCAGGTGAGCCAGCGGACCGGAGCGGTGCCAGGCGAGCAGGTGCCGGTACCAGAGCGGGTCACCGGCGATCGGGCGGACGGCGATGCCCGGCAGTTCCTCGAAGCTGGCCTGACAGAGGCTCACCGCGTGGCCGCCACGGACCAGTTCGAGCAGCAGCCGCCCCTCCACCTCGTGGACGGTGCGCATCCGGTGACCGGTCGCCAGCAGGGTGGTGGACCAGTACTCGCGGATCCGGTCGTCGTCGGGGCGCGGGGAGGCCCAGTCCTCGTCGGAGAGTTCGTCCAGCGTGACCTCCGCCCGCTCGGCCAGCCGGTGGCCGGCGGGCAGCGCGACGAAGAGCGGCTCGGTGGCGATCGGGTGGAGGTTGACGGCGGGGCAGGGAGCCAGTTCGTAACCGGGGCTGTCGCCCACCACGGCGGCGTCGAGACGGCCGTTGGCGATGTCGTCGACCAGCGGCGGCGACGACCCGTGCCCCCGGGAGACGATCCGGGCGGCGGGGTGATGGATCTTCAGGGCGGTGATCAGCCCGCCCAGCAGCGGGGCGTTGACGGAGCCGAGCCTGAGCTGCGGCACGGGCGCACCGGCCCGGGCGGCCAGCGCGGAGGCGCCCAGCAGGTCGTCGACGGTGGGCAGGACGGACCGGGCCCGGGCGAGCACCACCTCACCGAAGGCCGTCGGTACGGCGCCCGAGGGCCTGCGGTCGAAGAGCGGGCCGCCGAGCAGGTTCTCGATCCGGCGCAGTTGGGCGCTGAGCCCCGGCTGGCTGAGGCGCAGGGCTGCGGCGGCACGGCTGAGGCTCCCGGACTCGGCGATCGCGCAGATGATCCGCAGGTGGCGTAGTTCGAGCTCCATAACCCGATGCTATGGAGCGGTGGGAGCTCCCAGAAAGACCTGCGACCCTCCAATCTTGTCCCACATGTGAAATGTCATATGACATAGGAGTGGCGACAATGAGAACAAAAAGGGCTCGCCTGGCCTTGGGTGCGGCACTCGGGCTGTTGTCGACGGCGGCCTGTACGGCCACGAACGGCACCGACCCCGCCGGGGATACCGCAGCGGTGCGCGGCGGCACGCTGCACGTGCTGTCCAGCATCGACCTGGAGCACCTCGACCCGGCCCGCGCGTACGTGACGTCCAGTCAGGACGTCGGCCGGCTGATCTACCGGACGCTGACCACCTTCGCGCCCGCCCCCGGGCAGGCCGGCGGCAAGATCGTGCCGGACCTGGCGACGGACACCGGGCGCCCCAGCGACGGGGCGAAGACCTGGACCTTCACCCTCAAGGAGGGTGTGAAGTACGAGGACGGACGGCCCGTCACCAGCAAGGACGTCAAGTACGGGGTCGAGCGGACGTTCGCCGCCGAGCTGCCCGAGGGCCCGCCGTACGCCCGGCTCTGGCTGGCCGGCGGCGAGGCGTACAAGGGCCCGTACCTGAACCCGGCCGGGCTGGCCTCGATCGAGGCGCCGGACGACCGGACCATCGTCTTCAGGCTCAACCGCCCGGTGTCCGACTTCGGTTCGGCCGTGTCGCTGCCGATGTTCGCCCCGGTGCCGCAGGACAAGGACACCGGTGTCGGCTACGACAACCGCCCGTTCTCCTCCGGCCCGTACAAGATCGACAAGTTCGAGGCCAAGAAGCAGCTCACCCTGGTCCGCAACACCTCCTGGGACCCGGCCACCGACACCGTCCGCAAGGGCCTGCCCGACCAGGTGGTGATCGACCTCAACCTCGATCCGGCCGTGCTGGACCAGCGGCTGATCGCCGGTCAGGGCCCGGACGCGGACGCGGTCGCACTGGAGCCGATCGGTCCGGCCTCGGTCGGCCGGGTGCTGAACGACCCTCAGCTCAAGCAGCGGCTGGTCACCGGGGAGTCGATCAACACCCGGTTCCTCAGCATGAACACCAAGCACCAGCCGCTGGACGACGTCCGGGTCCGGCAGGCCATCGAGTACGCGCTGGACAAGGACGCCCTGCGCACCACCCGGGGCGGCCCGATCGCGGGCGAGCTCGCCACCACCCTGCTGCCGCCCAACCTGCCGGGCCACGCCTCCGAGGACCCGTACCCGAGCAAGGACGGCAAGGGCGATCCGGCGAAGGCCAAGGCACTGCTGGCCGAGGCCGGGCACGCCTCCGGGGTGGTGCTCACCCTCGACACCCCGGCCACGGCGGGCGGCAAGGCGCAGGGCGAGGCGGTACAGGCCTCGCTGGCCCGGGCCGGGATCACCGTGAAGATCAACGAGATCAGCTCCTCGGCGTTCTACTCCACCGTCGGCAGCCCGGCCCGGCAGCACGACCTGGTGATCGACGGCTGGACCCCGGACTGGCCGGGGGCCTCGACCTACCTGCCGATCCTGTTCGACGGCCGGCAGATCAGCAGCGAGGGCAACAACAACCGCGCCCAGTACGACTCCGCCGAGGTGAACAGGCGCCTGGACGAGATCGGCGCGATGGGCGACCCCGCCGCCGCGCAGGCGGCGTACGGCGAACTCGCCAAGCAGATCATGCGGGACGCGCCCGTGGTGCCCTTCCTCTGGGACAAGGCCGCCATCCTGGTCGGGCCGAACGTCACCGGGGCGTACGGGCACACCGCCTTCGTCGGCCGGCTCGACCTGGTCTCGCTGGGGCTGCGCAAGTGACCTTCCTACGAAGGCTGTTGGCCCAGCGCTCGGCGGCGCTCGCGCTGGCCGTGGTGGCCCTGCTGGTCACGGCCGCACTCGCCGCCCCGCTGGTCGGCTGGCTCACCGGCAACTCACCCACCGAGTTCCACGGCGAGGCGGTGGACTCCGCGCTCGGCGGCCTGCCGCGCGGCGCGGCGGGCGGGATCAGCGCCGAGCACTGGCTCGGCGTGGAGCCGGTGAACGGCCGGGACGTGCTCACCCGGGTGGTGTACGGCGCGCGGGTCTCGCTGCTGATCGCCGTGCTCGCCACCGCGCTGTCGGTGCTGCTGGGGACCACGCTCGGCCTGCTGGCCGGCTTCCTCGGCGGCTGGGCCGACACCGTGATCGGCCGCCTGATGGACCTGTTGATGTCCTTCCCCGGCCTGATCTTCATGATCGCGCTGATCTCGGCCGCGCCCGGCGCGGACCGTCGGCTGCTGCTGGTGGTGGTGCTCGGGTTCTTCGGCTGGCCGTACGTCGGCCGGATCGTGCGCGGGCAGGCGATGGTGCTGGCCCGGGGCGAGTTCGTGGCGGCGGCCCGGGTGCTCGGCGCCTCCCGGCGGGCCCTGCTGCTGCGCGAGGTGCTGCCCAACCTGACCGGCCCGGTGCTGGTGGTGGCGACCATGTCGATCCCGGCCTGCGTCGCCACCGAGGCCGGGCTGTCCTTCCTCGGGGTGGGCGTGCAACCGCCGACGCCCAGTTGGGGGCAGATGATCGCCGCCGCCGTGCCCTGGTACGCCGCTGACCCCGTCTACTTCCTCATCCCCGGCGCCTTCCTGTTCGCCACCGTGCTCGCCTTCAACGTGCTGGGCGACGCGGTGCGCGATGCGCTCGACCCCCGGAGCCAGCGACGATGATCCTCTACCTGCTGCGCAGACTGGCCGTCACCGCGGCCATCCTGGTGGTGATCTGCGCCATCACCTTCTCGATCTTCTACCTGATGCCCGCCGACCCGGCCCAGGGCGCCTGCGGCAAGGCGTGCAGCCCGGAGCGGATCGCCGAGATCCGCACCACCCTCGGGCTGGACCGCTCCCCGCTGACCCAGTTCACGGACTACCTGGGCGGCATCGTCTCCGGCCGGACGTACGGCACGGGCGAGCGCGCCGTGCAGTGCCCGTTCCCCTGTCTGGGCTTCAGTTTCCAGACCAGTCAGCCGGTCTGGCACCTGCTCACCGACCGACTGCCCGTCAGCATCTCGATCGCGCTCGGCGCGGCCGTGCTCTGGCTGGCGGTCGGCGTGGCGGCGGGTGTGGTGTCCGCGCTGCGGCGCGGCAGCGTGTGGGACCGCGCCGCGATGACCGCCGCACTCGGCGGGATCTCGCTGCCGATCTACTTCACCGCCCTGGTGCTGCAGTACCTGCTGGTCGTCCAACTCCGGCTGCTGCCCTACCCGCAGGCGGTCCCGTTCACCGAGGACCCGGCCGGCTGGGCGCAGTCCATGGTGATGCCCTGGATCACCCTGGCGATGCTCTACGCCGGGGTGTACGCCCGGATCACCCGGGGCGAGATGCTCGACAGCCTCGGCCAGAACTACGTGCGCACCGCCCGGGCCAAGGGCCTGCCGGAGCGCACCGTGGTGCGCCGGCACGCGCTGCGGCCCGCGCTGATGCCGATCGTGACGATCTTCGGCATGGACCTCGGCGCGCTGCTCGGTGGCGCCCTGATCACCGAGTCGGTGTTCGGCCTGCCCGGCGTCGGCAAGCTCGCGGCCGACGCGATCGCCGGTGCGGACCAGCCGGTGATCCTCGGCGTAACGCTGTTCGCCGCCGCCTTCGTGGTGCTCGCCAACCTGGCCGTCGACCTGGTCTACGCCGTACTCGACCCGAGAGTGAGGGCCGTCGGATGAGTCTGCTGACCGTACGTGATCTGACGGTGGAGTTCCGCTCCGGTGTCCGCGCTGTGGACGGACTGGACCTGGAGCTGAGTGCCGGTCAGGTGCTCGGCGTGGTGGGCGAGTCCGGCAGCGGGAAGTCCGTCACCAGCCTGGCCGTGCTCGGGCTGCTCCAGGGCGCCACCGTCCGTGGTGAAATCCGCTTCGACGGACGGGAGTTGACCACCCTCGACCAGCGCTCGCTGCGCCGACTGCGTGGCGACCGGATCGCCATGGTCTTCCAGGACCCGCTGTCCTGCCTCAACCCCTACTACTCGGTGGCCTTCCAGATCGCCGAGGCCTACCGGGCGCACCACCGGGCCGGGCGGCGGGAGGCCCACAAGGTCGCCGTCCGGATGCTGGAGCGGGTCGGCATCCCCGAGCCCGAACGGCGGGCCCGGGCCTATCCGCACGAGTTCTCCGGCGGGATGCGGCAGCGCGTGATGATCGCGATGGCGCTCTGCCTGGAACCCGACCTCTTGATCGCCGACGAGCCGACCACCGCGCTCGACGTCACCGTCCAGGCGCAGATCCTGGACCTGCTGCGCGAGCTGCGCCGGGAGGCCGGCACCGCGATCATGCTGATCACCCACGACATGGGCGTGGTCGCCGGGCTGGCCGACCAGGTCGTGGTGATGCACCAGGGGCGGGCGGTCGAACGCGGCACCGTCCGCGAGGTCTTCCACCGGCCGCAGCAGCCGTACACCCGTGGCCTGCTCGCCTGCGTGCCGCGCATCGACGGACCGCTCCCCCACCGGCTGCCCACCCTGGAGGCGACGGTATGACCGCGCTGCTCGAAACCCGCGACCTGGTCAAGCAGTTCCCCGTACGGCACGGCCTCACCCGGCGGCTCGCCGGACACGTCACCGCCGTGGACGGCGTCTCGCTGCGGGTCGACCCCGGCGAGACCCTCGGGCTGGTCGGCGAGTCCGGCTGCGGCAAGTCCACGGTGGCCCGGCTGCTCACCGGTCTTGAGCGGCCCAGCTCGGGCACCGTCCGGTTCGCCGGGCGGGACCTGGAGGCGTCGGACGACCCGGCGCTGCGCCGTGAGCTCCAACTGGTGTTCCAGGACCCGTTCTCCTCGCTCAACCCCCGGCAGACCGTCCGGCAGATCCTCGCCTCGCCGTTCCGGTACCAGGGGCTGACACCCGACGAACCGGTGGAACGGCTGCTGGAACGGGTCGGCCTGCGGCCCGAGCACGCCGACCGCCACCCGCACGAGTTCTCCGGCGGTCAGGCCCAACGTATCGGCATCGCCCGGGCGTTGGCCCTCCGGCCGAAGCTGGTGGTGTGCGACGAACCGGTCTCCGCACTCGACGTCTCGGTGCAGGCGCAGATCCTCAACCTGCTCAAGGACCTCCAGGACGAGTACGGCCTCGCCTACCTGTTCATCGCGCACGACCTCGGCGCCGTACGGCAGATCAGCACCCGGATCGCGGTGATGTACCTGGGCTCGGTGGTCGAGACCGCCGACCGCGACACCCTGTTCGCCAACCCCGCCCATCCGTACACCCGCGCCCTGCTGTCGGCGGTGCCGCTGCCCGATCCGGACACCGAGCGGACCCGCGAACGGATCGTGCTCCGCGGCGACCTGCCCAGCCCGCTCGACCCGCCCAGCGGCTGCCGTTTCCGTACCCGCTGCCCGAAGGCGGCCGACCGCTGCGCGGCCGAGCGGCCGGTGCTGCGGACGCTCGCCACGGGGCACGAAGTTGCTTGCCACTTCCCCGAGTGGAACGAGGGGAACGACCAGCACAGACCGGAGTTCGTCCAGTGATCCTGAACACCCACCGCCTCCCCGGCCTCGCCGTGACCGACCACGTCTTCACCGTGCCGCTCGACCACGCCGACCCCGGTGGCGCGACGATCGACGTCTTCGCCCGGGCGCTCGCCGACCCGGCCCGGGCGGCGGAGCACCTGCCCTGGTTGCTCTACCTCCAGGGCGGCCCCGGCGGGAAGTCCCCACGTCCGCTGAACGCCACCGGCGGCTGGCTCGGCCACGCCATGAAAACCCACCGGGTGCTGCTGCTCGACCAGCGCGGCACCGGCCGCTCAACTCCCGTCACGGCCCGCACGGCGGCCCGCTTCCGCGCCCCCCGGCGGCTGGCCGACCACCTCGCCCTGTTCCGGGCCGACTCGATCGTCGCCGACGCGGAGCTGATCAGGCGTCAGCTCTGCGGCGACGAACCCTGGGAGACACTCGGCCAGAGCTACGGCGGCTTCGTCACCCTCAGCTATCTCTCCCACGCACCCGAGGGCCTGCGCGCCTGCTACGTCACCGGCGGCCTGCCCGGCCTCGGCACCACCGCCGACGACGTGTACGCCGCCACCTACCCCCGGGTGCGCGACAAGGTCACCGCCCACTACGCCCGCCACCCCGGCGACCGCGAGCTGATCCGGCGGATCGCCGACCTGCTCGGCCGCCGCCCGGTCCACCTCCCCGACGGCGACCGGCTGACCGTCCGTCGGCTGCGTACCCTCGGCCTGCTGCTCGGTATGGGCGACGGCTCCGCCCGCCTGCACTGGCTGCTGGACGAGGCTCTCGACGCCGACGGCGAGCCGTCCGCCACCTTCCTGCACCAGGTGGCCCAGCTGACCGGGTTCACCGACAACCCGCTGTTCGCCGCCCTCCAGGAGTCGATCTACGGCCGGCCCGGCAGCGCCACCGGCTGGGCCGCCGTCCGTGCCCTGAGCGCCCACCCCGAGTTCGCCGAGGAGGCCGACCCGCTGCTGCTCACCGGCGAGATGATCTACCCCTGGATGTTCCGCGACATCACCAACCTGCGCCCGTTCGCCGAAGCGGTCGAGCTGCTCGCCCAGCGCACCGACTGGCCCGACCTCTACGACCCGGCCCGGCTCGCCGCCAACCGGGTACCGGTGGCCGCCGCCGTCTACCACGACGACATGTACGTGGACGCCGAGTTGTCACTGCGCACCGCCCGCTCGGTCGGCTCGCTCCGGGCCTGGGTCACCAACGAGTGGGAGCACGACGGCGTGACCGCCTCCGGCGACCGTGTCCTCGCCCGCCTGATGGACCTCGCCGCCGACCGGCTCTGACGCTCCCTCACCGTCAAGGAGACCCCCATGAGACTCCGCTCCCTCACCGCCGCCCTCGCCCTGGCCCTCCCCCTGGCGACGGCCCTCCCGGCCGCCGCCGCCCCGTCCTCCTCCGCCGCCGCCTGCGCCCTGCCCGGGCGGACCGGCTGGACCGACGARGGCCACKACACCGACCGCACGCAGTTCCAGCAGGCGGTCGGCACCAAGCGCGTGCTGATGCTCCACGTCGACTTCCCCGACGCCCCGGCGACCGGCGAGTTCGCCGACTACTACCACCAACTCGCCCCGGCCGCCGAATGGTTGAAGGAGGCATCGTACGGCCGGACCCGCCTCGAGATCACCCCGCTGAACCAGTGGCTGCACATGCCGCAGGACTCCGCCTCCTACGGCTTCGACCGCGGCATCACCTTCGAGCAGCACGAGCTGTACGTCCGCCAGGCGGTCGAGGCCGCCGCCCCGTACACCGACCTCGCCCGGTACGACATGGTCTACGTCGTCCCGACCAGGTCGGCCTCCGCGATCAGCTTCTCGCCCACCTACCTGTACGACCCGGCCGCCGCCGGCATCGTGGTGGGCGGCAAGCGGCTCAAGTGGGCGGTGACGTTCGGTCAGGACATGTACCGCTGGGGCCCCAAGGTCGCCGCGCACGAGACCGGGCACACCTTCGGCCTGCCCGACCTGTACGCCTTCACCGGCGCCGACTACCACCGCTACGTCGGCGGCTGGGACCTGATGGGCCTGATCTCGGGCCCGGCGCCGCAGCAGCTGGGTTGGGAACGCTGGAAGTTGGGCTGGATCGACGACCACCAGGTGGCCTGTCTGCCGACGGCGGGCAGCCGCACCGTCCGCCTGCACGCCGTCGAACGCCCCGGCGGCACCAAGATCGCGGTGATCCGCACCGGCGAGACCACCGCGTACGTCGCCGAGTCCCGCCGCGCCGTCGGCGGCGACGCCGGCGCCTGCTCCACCGGCGTGCTGGTCTACCGGGTCGACACCTCCGTGCAGACCGGCTACGGCCCGGTCCAGGTCGTCAACGGCAACCCCGGCGCCACCCCGCCGGCCGGCTGCACACCGCTCGACCTGGCCGCCCTCGGGCCCGGGCAGTCCTTCACCGACCCCGCCACCGGGGTCCGGATCGACGTCCGGAACCGGGGCCCGCTGGGCGACACCATCACGGTCACCAGGCGGTAACGCCTCGGATCGTCCACCGACTCGCGTCGGGGCACCGTCGGGGCTTCCCCACGGCTGAGCGGTGCCCAGCAACCACTGGGTACCAAGCGCGTGCTGACCCTCTTCGTCGACTTCGCCGACGCCCCCGCCGACGGCCCCACCTCCACCTACTCCGCCCAGCTCGCCCCCGCGGCCGACTGGCTGTGGAACGCCTCCTACGGCCGCACCTGGCTGGCCGTCACCCCGCTCAACCGCTGGCTCCGGATGCCGCAGTACTCCACCTCCTACGGCTTCCAGCGCGGCATCAGCTTCGAGCAGCACGAGCTGTACGTGCGGGACGCCGTGGCAGCCGCCGACCCGTACACGGACTTCTCCCAGTACGACATGGTCTACATCGTCCCGCCCAGGTCCGCGTCGGCGATCAGCTTCACCCCCACCTACCTCTACGACCCCACCACCGCAGGCGTCACGGCCGACGGCACCCGGGTCAAGTGGGCGGTGACGTTCGGTCAGGACATGTGGTACTGGGGCCCGAAGATCGCCGCCCACGAGACCGGGCACACCTTCGGCCTGCCCGACCTGTACGCATTCACCGGCACCGATCAGCACGCCTATGTCGGCGGCTGGGACGTGATGGGCAGGATCGGCGGGCCCGCCCCGCAGTACCTCGGCTGGGAGGGCTGGAAGCTGGGCTGGGTCGACGACAGCCAGGTCGCCTGCCTGCCCGGCACCGGCTGGGCCAACGTCGACCTGAGCGCGGTGGAGTACGTCGGCGGCACCAAGATCGCCGTGATCCGCACGAGTGCCACCACCGCGTACGTCGCCGAATCCCGCCGCGCCGCCTACACCGACTCGAACCCCTGCTCCACCGGCGTGCTGATCTACCGGGTCGACACCTCTGTGCAGACCGGCTACGGCCCGGTCCGGGTGATCAACGGCAACCCGACCGCCACCCCGCCGAGCGGCTGCACCTCACTCGACCTGGCCGCCCACCGCCCGGGCCAGAGCTTCACCGACTGGACCGCCCACGTCCAGATCTCCGTCCGCAGCGGTGGCCAGTACGGCGACAGCATCCAGATCAGCCGCTGGTGACAGGCCCGCCCGAGGCGCTGAGGACGAGGTGCCCACCCTCGGCGACCACGTCGACCAGGAGGGTGCTGTCGTCCGGGAAGCGCAAGGTGAAGACCGGATCGACGAGCATCAGGAAGTCGAAGCCCTCCCGGGCACGCTCCGACCTGCCGCTGTCCGGGACCGCGACGCCCCTCCAGTCGCCGCCGGCCACCGTGACGGTCAGGCTCACCCGGTAACTGCCCAGGCAGGAGAGCGGGTTGGCCCACCACTCGAGCGTCGCGGTGCCGTGGTAACCGTCCATCAGGGGTGTTGGCCGCCCGCCGCGGTCGGGCCACCGCCGTGGCGCGGTTCGACCCGGAAGTCGAAGGCGACCGTGCCCGGGTCGAGTGCGGTCACGCCGCCGTCGACCGTCAGTACGGCGCCGTTGACCAGGCTCGCGGCAGGCGAGAGCAGCCAGCTGATCGCCTCGGCGACCTCGTGCGGCTCGCCGGCCCGCCGGGCCGGACTGAGACGGGTGGCCTCCTGATAGGCCGCTTCGACACCGTCCAGCCCGGCCCGTTCGGCCAGCCGGGTCATCGGCCGGTCGGCCATCTCGGTCCGGACCCAGCTCGGGCAGACCACGTTGGCGCGCAGCCCCCGGTGGCCGTAGTCGACGGCGAGCGAGCGGCAGAGCTGGAGCAGCGCGGCCTTCGACGTCGCGTACGCGGCGTTGCCGAACCCGTTGCGCAGCGCGGAGACCGAGGCGACCCCGACCACCGAGCCGGCGGCGCTCTCCAACAGGTGCGGCAGCGCCGCCCGCAGCAGCAGGAAAGGACCGGTGACGTTGGTCCGCATGACGTCCTCCCAGTCCGCCGGCGAGAGGTCGCCGACCGCGCCGGGCCGTCCGATCCCGGCGTTGACCACCAGGCCGTCGAGCCGGCCGAACCGGGACACCGCCACGTCCACCAGGGCCTCGACCTCAGCGGGGTCGGTGGTGTCCGAGGGGTACGCCACGGCTCCGGTCTGCTCGGCGACCTGGTGCAGCGGTTCGGGCCGCCGTCCGGAGACGATCACCTGGTGTCCCGAAGCGCGCAGCAGGCGGGCGGTGGCCGCACCGATTCCGCTGCCGCCGCCGGTGACAATGACAACTCGCTGGTCGGCCATGGCTGTTCCCTCTCCGGTGCCGGGGCTGGGGCTGGGGCTGGGCGGGCCGGGTGATCATATGCGAACGGCCTGCCGACGCCACCGGTTCACCCCGCCGGTTCACCCCGGTTCGGCGGCGATCTCCAGCGCGAGGACCTGGAGGATCTGCTCGGTCGAGACCTCGGGGGCGGTCTCCTCGTAGCCGTCCGCCACCGCTTCGAAGGCCAGCACGAAGCCGGTGATCAGGGCGCTCAGCGGTTTCGACAACTGCCCCAGGACGGCACGGCCGATCTCGTTGGCATCGGCGTCGGCGGGCACCATGAAGTAGTCCGGGATCACCTCGCCGAGCAGGTCCGAGGCGTAGTCCGTCCCGACTCCGCCGCGCAGGGCGGTGAGCGCGGCGATGGCCTTGAGCTTGATCTCGTTCTCGGTCATGCAGCGAGGGTAGGAGAACTCCCGGCCCCTGGCCCGGCACCACGGGCCGACCCGCCGACGCTCCGTCAGCGACCGCTCCACGCGCACCCGTTACAAGAAATCCATAGCTCATCCGGGTCTTCCCCCGTTGATCGCGACCTGCCAGCATGGGCGCGTTTTGCAGCTACAGAGGAGGATCCCTTGGTACGCATACGCATATCGACCATCGCGGTGGCGTTCACCAGCGCGCTGGTGATGCTCGCCGGCACCACTGCCACGGCGTCCGCAGCGCCGGCGGAGAGCGCCGCCGAGAAGGTCGCGCCGGTCACCTGGACCCCGTGCAACCCGGACCCGTCCAAGCCGGACCCGAAGATCTACGACTGCGCCGTCTACCCCGTCCCGCTGGACTACGCGAAGCCGGACGGCGAGAAGGTCGGGATCGCGATGATGCGGCGCCGGGCCAGTGACCCGGCCAAGCGGATCGGCTCGCTGTTCCTCAACCCCGGTGGCCCCGGCGGCAGTGGTTACCTGTGGGCGACCACCACCCGGTTCGAGCCCCGGGTGATGGCCAGCTTCGACCTGGTCGGCTTCGACCCGCGCGGTGTCGCCAGGAGCAACCCGCTCAAGTGCTTCACCACCGACGAGGAGGCCAACTCGGTCTTCGAGCGGATGACCGGAGTCCCCGTCACCTCGACGGAGATCACCGGCACGCTGGCCGCCACCAAGGACTACACGGACGCCTGCGGCCGCAACGCGGGCGAGCTGATCAAGCACATGTCCACCTTGAACGTGGTGCGCGACCTGGACCGGATGCGCCAGGCCGTCGGTGACAGCAAGCTCACCTACGCCGGGTTCTCGTACGGCACGCTGATCGGCGCCACCTACGCCAACATGTACCCGAGCAAGGTGCGCGCGCTGATCATCGACGGCAACGTCGACCCCCAGCTGCGCCTGGCCAACGGCCTGGAGTACGACCGGGAGCGCGCCGAGGGCTTCGAGCTCTCGCTGGACGCCTTCCTGTCGCGCTGTCAGGCAGCGGGCGCCCCCCGCTGCGCCTTCGCCGAGGGTGACACCCGGGCGAAGTTCGACGCGATCCGCGACCACCTGCGGACCGACCCGGTCACCCTCCCGGACGGCTCCACGGTCACCCTGAGCACCTTCACCAGCCAGGTCGCCAACGCCCTGTACGCGCAGAGCCGGCAGGCCCCGCTGGCGCGGTCGCTGCAGGCGCTCGACCAGGCGATCAACGCCCAGCCCTCGATCGCCGCCCGGTCCGCCCAGGCCGTCGAGCCGAGCGAGGCGAGTGCCCTGGCCGTGCTCGCGCCCAACGCGCTCCGCGAGGCCCCGGCGGAGACCCCCTACAGCAGCGACGACTCGTACTACGGCGTGAACTGCCAGGACAAGCCGTACCCGTCGAACCCGAAGCTGTTCCCGCTCATCGCGCGGGCGTGGGAGCTGGGCTCGCCGACCTTCGGCCGCTACCAGGCCTTCGACGGCCCCGCCTGCTCGACCTGGCCGGCCCCGGCCCGCCAGGTGGAGCGCTACACCGGGCCGTGGAACAAGCGGACCGCGAACCCGGTCATGGTGGTCGGCAACCTCTACGACCCGGCCACCCAGTACAAGTTCGCCCAGAACATGCAGCGCGAACTCAGCAACGCCGTACTGGTCAGCGTCGACGTGGTCGAGCACTGCGCGGTCGGCCGGAGCAAGGCGCTCAGCGCGCTGGTCACCTCGTACCTGGTCGACCAGGTCGCCCCCCAGCCGGGCCAGCTGCTCAAGCCCGACGCCGACGCGTTCCCGATGCCGGCCTGACGCAGCAGCACTGAACAACCCGAGGAGCTGTCGGTCGGTGCGACTACGGTTTGGTCATCCGATCATTCTTGTGGGCGAGGAGACGACCGTGCGGCGCTGGGAGTACGTCGGGGAGGGCTCGGCGAAGTTCTGGGAGGCGGAGGCCGAGGGCTGCGCCGTGACGGTCCGCTTCGGGCGGAACGGGACCGCCGGGCGCGAGCAGGTGAAGGAGTTCGCCTCGGCGGAGGCCGCGCTCGCCCACCTGGCCAAGGTGGTCGCGGAGAAGGAGCGCAAGGGGTACCGGGAGACCGGCGCGGCCGAGGCCCTCCCGCAGCAGACCCCGGCCGCCCAGGCCGCACCGGTCGCACCAGCGGCACCGGTTGCGTCGGCGGCCCAGGTGATGCCGGCTCAGCCGACCGCCGAGCGCCCGGACGAGGACACCTTCGTCATGCCGGCGAACTGGCTCCGCGCCCTGCACCCCCGCCGTGGCGGCACCCCCCGCTCGGTCACCCCGCCCGCCAAGGACGCCGTGCAGAAGCTGCAGCAGCGCTTCACGGACGGCGCCGAGTGGATCGAGCAGTCGCTGTCGAACCAGCAGAGCCAGCAGGCCCTGGTCGCCGCCGCCCGGCGGCACCAGGCCGGCGAGGCCGACCCGCTCGGTGCGGCGGTCCTCGCCGCGCTCACCGACAACGCGGACACCAACCACCGGGTGACCGTCGATGCCTGGGTGCTCACGCACGGCCTGACCTTCGCCGCCCTGGCCACCGTCGAGTTCCTCGGGACGGACGGCCACGGCCCGACCCAGCGGTACCGGACGAGCAAGGCAGTGGTCCGGCGGTCCGCACCGGACAACGCGCCGTCGGGGTTCGAGCAGCGCAGGCCGGCGGCCGACCGGGTCCGGGCACTGCTCGCGGTCACCGACGAGGCCACCTACCTGGCCACCGTCGCCGCGCTGGCCGGGGTCCGCGACAAACTGCGGAGCCGGATCGTGGTCTCCTACCTGGTGCCGAGCGAGGCCGGCTGGGTGGCGGAGTGCTGCGAGAAGCTCGGAATCGGGCTCAGGCAATGGCCCTCGCTCCGCTCGATGCTGTTCGGCTCGATCACTTCGACCGAGCAGGTCGCACAGCTCGGCGGCCGGGCCGACCTGGGCTGGCACAGCTGGTCGGTGGCCACGATCGCCACCATCGCCGACGGCCTCGGCGCGGCCACGGCTCCGCTGCTGATCAAGGAGCTGGAGAAGTCGTACTTTGACTCCGACACCCTCAAGGCACTGGCGAACGCGCTGGCCGAGCTACCCTCCGACGAGGCGTTCGGCGCCCTGCTGGAGCGGCTGGAGGACCGGAACGTGCGCGCCGCCACCCTGACCGCCGCCCGCCGGTTCCCGCTCCGGGCGCTGCGGATGCTGGCCTGGGAGTCCACCGGCGGCACGCCCACCGCAGCGGAGGCCCGCCGGCTGCTGCCCGTCCACGTCGCGGCCCATCAGGAGCTGGTACTCCAGGTGCTGCCCGAACTCGCCCCGGCGGTGGCCGAGTTGGTGGCACCACTGGCGAAGCAGGCGGAGCGGATACCGGACGCGKCGGCCGMCGCGCTGCCCGGGCTGCTCACCAGCCCGCCGTGGACGCGCAAGCGGTCCGGCGGCAAGCCGCCGGTGGTCACCGGGCTGGCCCTCGACACCGGAGCCGAGCTGCGCTGGCGGGACGGGGAGCAGGACGACTGGGCGAGCACCACGTCCGACTACTCCGACTGGCAGCCGGACGAGCGGACCAGCTGGCGCAACCTGGCCGCCCAGCAGCGCCAGGGCAGGCTCGGCGCCTACCAGGAGATCGGCCTGTTCGTCCAGGGGCCGGTCGAGCTGGTGGAGCCACTGCTCGCAAACTCGGCCGGCCCGGAGTATCTCTGGGACGGCGTGAACGCGCTCAAGCCCGTGGTGGCCCGGCACGGCCTGGCCGCACTGCCGATGGTGCAGCGGATGGCCGCCGCCCAGCCCGGCACGATGGCTCCGCTGCTGTTCCCGTTCCTCAGCGCCGAGGTCGCCCGGCTGATGGCCGACTGGCTGGGCCGGCTCAAGTCGGCTGCGGCCCCGGCCCGTTCATGGTTCACCCGGCACGGGGCGGCTGCGGCGGCGCTGCTGATCCCGGACGCGCTGGGCGCGCCGGGACCGGCCCGTCGCAGTGCGGAGGGGGCGCTGCGGCTGATCGTCACGGTGCACGGCCTGGACGCGGTGCGGGGCGCGGCGGCCGGCCTCGGCGCCGAGGCGGCGCAGGCCGTCGAGCTCCTGCTGACGGCCGATCCACTGGAGGCCACACTGCCGACCCGGCTGCCGGTGGTCGGCGACTGGGCGGACGTGCTGCTGCTGCCGCAGATCGAGCTGCGCTCCGGTGGTGCGCTGCCGTCGGAGTCGGTCCGGCACCTGGTCACCATGCTGGCGATCTCCCGGCCTGGCGCCGTGTACCCGGGGGTGCCCGAGGTGCGCGGGCACTGCACCGGCGAGTCGCTGGCCGGGTTCGGCTGGGCGCTGTTCGAGCAGTGGCGGCTGGCCGGGATGCCGGCCAAGGACTCCTGGGTAGTGCGCGCCCTCGGCTGGCTCGGCGACGACGAGACGGTGCGCCGGCTGACGCCTGTGGTGCGCAACTGGCCGGGCGAGGGCGCCCACCAGCGGGCGGTGGACGGTCTGGAGGTGCTGGCCGACATCGGCAGCGATGTCGCACTGCTGCACCTGCACGGGATCGCCCAGCGGGTGAAGTTCAAGGCGCTGAAGACCCGTGCTCAGGAGAAGATCGCCGAGGTGGCGGCCGGACTCGGCCTGTCCGCCGAGCAGTTGGCCGACCGCCTGGTGCCGGACTTCGGCCTGGACGCCCAGGGCAGCACCGTGATCGACTACGGCCCGCGCCGGTTCACCGTCGGCTTCGACGAGCAGCTGAAGCCGTACGTGCTGGACGAGGACGGCAAGCGCCGCAAGGACCTGCCGGCCCCCGGGGCCCGGGACGACGCGGAGCTGGCGCCCGCCGAGCGCAAGCGCTTCGCTGCTCTGAAGAAGGACGTCCGCACGGTGGCGGCCGACCAGGTGCGCCGACTGGAGGCGGCGATGGTCGAGCAGCGCTCCTGGACGGCGCTGGAGTTCGGCCAACTCTTCGTCGATCACCCGCTGTTGTGGCACCTGGTGCGCCGACTGGTCTGGCTCTCGGACGCCGACGGCCGCACCGTCGCCTTCCGGGTGGCCGAGGACCGCAGCTTCGCCGGTGTCGAGGACGAGACCCTGACCCTGCCCGAGGACGCGGTGGTGCGGCTCGCCCATCCGCTGCACCTGGGCGAGCAGCTGGCGGCCTGGTCGGAGCTGTTCGCGGACTACGAGATCCTCCAGCCGTTCCCGCAACTCGGGCGCGCCGTACACGCCTTGACCGAGCAGGAGGCCGACGGCGCCCGGCTGCACCGGTTCGAGGGCATCAAGGTACCGACCGTCAAACTGCTCGGCCTGCAGCGGCGCGGCTGGGATCGCGGCGAGCCCCAGGACGCCGGGGTGGAGCGGTGGATCTCCCGCCGGCTCGGGCCTGGCAAGTACCTCGTGCTCGCACCGGAGGAGGGCATCGCGGTCGGGGCCATCGACATCTTCCCCGATCAGCTGATCGAGACGGTCTGGCTCGACACCAGCCCCTGCGACCACTGGGGGAAGCGCACGTACGAGCTGCGCTTCGGCGACCTCGACCCGGTGATCGCCTCCGAGCTGCTCGCCGACCTCACCGAGCTCACCGAACCGACCGGCAACTGACCGTCAACTGACCACCTGCTGAACCAAGTTGATTACGAGAAGGACCACGCCGCCATGACCCCTCCCCCGCCGGACCGGATCCAGCGCCCGCCCGCCGAGGTCCGGTACGCCGAGGAGCTCGCCGCGCTCCGGGCGGACGACCGCGACCCCCGGCCGCCCGGCTGGCAGCTCAGCCTGCGTGCCGCCCGTCGGTTCGTCATCGGCGACGAAGCGGCGGGAGTCAGCCGCAAGTTCGTCGGCGACACCGGCCTGGTCGACCGTGCGCTGGTCACCCTCGCCACCGACCGGGGCCTGATGCTGGTCGGCGAGCCGGGCACCGCCAAGTCCCTGCTCTCCGAGCTGATCGCGGCGGCGGTCAGCGGCTCCTCCACCCTGACCGTCCAGGGCGGGGCGGCCACCACCGAGGACCAGATCAAGTACTCCTGGAACTACGCGCTGCTGGTCTCCGAGGGACCGTCCACGCGCTCGTTGGTACCCGCGCCGATGCTGAGCGGGATGACCGAGGGGCGGATCGTCCGGTTCGAGGAGATCACCCGCTGCCCGCTCGAGGTGCAGGACTCCCTGCTCTCGCTGCTCTCCGAACGGGTGCTGGCGGTACCGGAGTTGGACGGCCACGACGGCATGGTCTTCGCCCGCCAGGGCTTCAACGTGATCGCCACCGCGAACACCAGGGACCGGGGGGTGAACGAGATGAGCGCGGCCCTCAAACGCCGCTTCAACTTCGAGACGGTCTTCCCGATCGCCGATCTGGACACCGAACTCGCCCTGGTGGAGGCCGAGTCGGCCGCCCTGCTGCGCCGCTCGGGCGTCGAGGCGCCGCCGGACCGGGACGTCCTGGAGGTGCTGGTCACCACCTTCCGGGAGCTGCGCTCCGGCGCCACCCGGGAGGGCGCCTCGATGGACCGGCTGTCCGCCGTGATGAGCACGGCGGAGGCGGTCTCGGTCGCGCACGCGATGGGCGTCCGGGCCTGGTTCCTGCGCGGTGAGCCGGGCGACGCGTCCGACCTGGTCTCCTGTCTGGCGGGCACCGCCGCGAAGGACAGCCCCGAGGACCTCGCCCGGCTCCGCCGTTACCTGGAGCAGCGGGTGTCCCGCCGCCGGGGTCCGCACTGGCAGGCCCTGCACGCGGCCCGCCATCTGCTGGCCGGCTGATGACTGCGGTGTTCCTGGGGGTGCGTCACCACTCCCCCGCGTGCGCCCGGTTGGTCGCGCACGCGATCGAGACGCTGCGCCCGGCGTACGTCCTGGTGGAGGGCCCGGCGGACATGAACGACCGGCTGGACGAGCTGCTGCTCGGTCACCGCCTGCCGATCGCCGTGTTCAGCCACCACCGGGACGACCGGCGGGCGGCCACCTCCTGGACGCCGCTCTGCGAGTACTCCCCCGAGTGGGTCGCGCTGACGGCGGGGCGGGCGGCCGGGGCCGAGCTGCGGTTCATCGACCTGCCCGCCTGGCACCCCGCCTTCGAGGAGCGCACCAACCGGTACGCCGACGCCGAGGCCCGCTACACCGAGGCGACCGGACGGCTGTGCGAGCGGTTCGCCGTCGACTCGGTGGACGCGCTCTGGGACGAGCTGTTCGAGGTCCCCACGCCGGATCTCGCCGGGCTGGCGGAGCGGCTGGACACCTACTTCGACGTGGTCCGGGGCGACACCGAGGCCGCGCCGGGCGACCGGGCCAGGGAGGAGTACATGGCCTCCTGGGTCCGGGCCGCGCTGGCCGAGGCCGGCGGGCGGCCCGTGCTGGTGGTGACCGGCGGCTTCCACCGCCCGGCGCTGCGTACCCTCGCTGCCTCGGTCGGCCCGGCCGAGGGCTGGCCGGCCGTCCCGGTCCCGCCCGAGGGCGCGGTCGGCGGCAGCTTCCTGGTGCCGTACTCGTTCCGGCAGTTGGACGCGTTCGCCGGCTACCAGTCCGGCATGCCCTCGCCCGGGTACTACCAACGGGTCTGGGAGCACGGCCAGCAGGCCGCCGCCGACGGGCTGTTCCGTTCGGTGGCCGAGCGCCTGCGAGCCCGTCGGCACCCGGTCTCCACCGCCGACCTGATCGCGGCCCGTGGGCTGACCGCCGGGCTGGCCACTCTGCGCGGGCACACCGCGCCGTCCCGGCTCGACGTGCTGGACGGCCTGGCGGGCACCCTGGTGAACGACGACCTCGACCAGCCGCTGCCGTGGGCCCGTCGGGGCCCGCTCACCCCGGGCACCCATCCCGTGGTGGTGGAGCTGGTGCGGGCCTGCGGCGGCGACCGGGTCGGGGCCCTGCACCCCGACACCCCGCTGCCGCCGCTGGTGCACGACGTCGCCGCCCGACTGGCCGAGTTCGGCCTGACCGACGGGCGGCCACTGACCCTGCGCCTCACCGACCCCGCCGACCTGGAGCGCTCACGCGTCCTGCACCGGCTCCGGGTGCTCGGCGTGCCCGGCCTGGTCCGGACCGAGGGGCCCACGCACGGCGCCGACCCGGTCCTCACCGAACGCTGGGAGCCCGGACCGACTGCGGGCCGGGAGGCGGCACTGATCGAGGCGGGCGGCTACGGCGCGAGCCTGGCCGAGGCCGCCACCGCCGCCCTCGGGCTGCGGCTGGGCGCCGACGGCCCCGGTCCTGCCGCGCTGCTCTTCGACGCCGTCCTGTGCGGGGCCACCGGCCTCGCCGAGCAGGTGGTCGCGGCGCTCGCCGTCGGCGTTCGCTCGGAGCGCGAACTCGGACCGCTCGGCGAGGCATTGGGGGCCGCCCTGGGCCTGTGGCGGCACGACCGGGTGTACGGCGTCGCCCGCAGCCCGCTGCTCGCCGAGGTGATCGACGGCGCGGTGGGCAGGGTGCTCTGGCTGGCGGAGGGCCTGCACGGCCCCGCCGGTCCGCAGCTCGACCGGCTGCGCGCCCTGGTCGGGGTGCGGGACGCGCTGCTGCACGCCGAGGAGTTGCTCACCGTCACCCGGGAGACCGCGGGCCTGGTCTGTCGCCGGATCAGCGAGGACGGGCGGGCGCCGGACGACCTGCGCGGCGCCGCGTTCGGCCTGCGCTGTGCGCTGGGCGAGGCCGCCGACCGGGCCGCCGCCGTCCGCGCGGCGGGTGCCCCGGAGCGGCTGGGCGACTGGCTGGGCGGGCTGTTCGTGCTGGCCCGGGGCGAGTTGACCGCACCGGGTGCCGACGCGGAGGCGCTGCTTCCCGTCCTGGACGGCCTGGTCACCGCCATGACGGACCGTGAGTTCCTGGTGGCGCTGCCCTCGCTGCGCCAGGCCTTCGCCTGGTTCCCACCGCGCGAGCGCGAGCAGGTCGCCCGCAGCCTGATCGAGCGGCGCGGGCTGCGCGGCTCCGCCCGTGCCCTGCTCCGCACCACCGCCGACCCGCTGCTGATCGCACGGGCCCGACACCTGGAGGACGCCGTGCGGCACCGGATCGACCGGCACGGCCTGCAGGCCGCGCGATGACCGCCCCCGACGCCGGCCCCGACGCCGGTCTGGAGCGCTGGCGGCTGATCCTCGGCGCACCGGCCGAGCGGCACACCGGCCCGCTGGGCGCCGAGGCCGGCGCCCGCGATGCGGCCCTGGAGTGGCTCTACGGCCGGGACGAGGAGCAGCTGCGGCGCGGCGTGCGCCGGGGCACCGACACCCGCGAGGGCGGTGACGGACCGTCGGCGGTCACCGCCGTGGACTGGCTGGACGACGTCCACCGGCTCTTCCCGAAGGAGACCGTCGAGCGGCTGGAGCGGGACGCCGTCGAACGCTACGAGATCCACGAGATCGTCACCGACCCGACCGTACTGGAGCGGGTCGAGCCGAACCCCACCCTGCTGCGCGCGGTGCTGCGCACCCGGCACCTGATGAACCCGGAGGTGCTCGGCCTGGCCCGGCGGATCGTCGAGGCCGTGGTGCGGCAGCTGCTGGAGCGGCTCACGCCGGAGGTCCGCCGGTCCTTCACCGGCAGCCGGTCCGCCCGCCCCAGCAGGGTGCCGCTCGCCCGGGACTTCGACTTCCGGGCCACCGTGCGGGCGAATCTGAAGCACTACCAGCCCGCCGAGCGGCGGCTGCTGATCGAGCAGCCGCGCTTCCACTCCAGGACCAGCCGGCACCTGGAGCAGTGGCAACTGGTGCTGCTGGTCGACCAGTCGGGCTCGATGGTCGACTCGGTCATCCACTCGGCGGTCACCGCCGCCTGCCTGTGGAACCTGCCGGGGCTGCGGACCCATCTGGTGGCCTTCGACACCAGCGTGGTGGACCTGACCGCCGACGTCACCGACCCGGTCGAGCTGCTGATGCGGGTCCAGCTGGGCGGCGGCACCGACATCGCCCGGGCGGTCGACTACGGCGCGGGTCTGATCGACCGGCCGCGCCGCGCCATCGTCGCGCTGATCAGCGACTTCTACGAGGGCGGCGACCCGCACCGCCTGGTTCGGACCGTCCGCGCCCTGGTCGAGCAGGGCACCACGGTGCTCGCGCTGGCCGCCCTGGACGAGCAGGCCGACCCGGTCTACGACCGGGAGCAGGCCCAGCAGTTGGCGGACGTCGGCGCCCAGGKGGGCGCCATGACGCCGGGTCAGCTGGCCGCCTTCGTCGCCGAAAGGCTCGGCCGATGAGCCGCACCGACCTGCTCGCCCTGGACCTCGACACGCTCGCCGCGCTCACCAACCGGGGCCTGGTCAAGCGCGCCGCCCGCGAGCTGGAGGCGGGCCAGGGCCCGACGGTCTCGGTCGGTGCCGACGGGACGCTGCACGCCCGCTTCCCCGACGGTACCGAGACGGTGCTGCCACCGGGGACGGGCCCGGCCGACGGCGGCTGCGGCTGCGGCGCGGCCGGAGCCTGCCGCCACCTGGTCGGCCTCGTCCTGGCCCACCAGCGCGACGCCACCACCTCGAACCCGGCCGCCACCGAGGGCCCGGCCGCCACCCCGCCCGACTGGTCCCCGGGCGCCACCGACGACCAGGCCCTGGCCACCGCAGTCGGCCAACGCTCGCTGGCCACCGCCCGGCGCAGCTTCGACCGGGGCTACCCCGTCCGGCTGTACCGGGCCACCGCCGCCGAACCGGTCCCCCGGGCCGAACTCCCCACCTGCACCGTCCGGTTCCCCGTCCCGGGCGAGCTCGGCTACGCCCTCACCGAGGCTTCTGCGGACCGCCGGGGCGAGGCGGTGGCGCTGGCCGTCTGGGCGTTCCGCACTGCGGACGAGCGCGGACTGACCGGCCCGTACGTGGAGTTGGACGTCGGTGGCCGCCCTCCCACCACCGGTGCGGCGGGGCTCGGCCCTGCGCTGGACCTCGCGGACGAGCTGCTGCTGGAGGGAGTGGTCAACACCGGACCGGTGTTCGTCGGTGCGCTGCGGCGCTGCGCCGAGGACCTCGTGGCGGACGGCCTGCACTGGCCGGCCGGTGCCGTCGCCGAGCTGGCCGGACAGGTGGACGACCACGCCGGGCGGAGCGCCCGGTACCGGCCCGAACGCCACGCCCTGCTGCTCGCCGAGCTGCACGCCAGACACCGCGCCGCCCGGGGCGACAGCACCGCCGCCGCCAGGGTGCTCGGCTCCCACGAGTCGGGCGAGACGCCGCTGCGCCGGGTCCGGCTGGTCGCCCTCGGCTGCCGGATCGGCGGGACGGAGCGGGAGCGGGTCGCCGAGGTGTACTTCGCGCCCGCCGACGCCGGGACGGTCCTGGTCCTGCGCCGGCGCTGGGAACTGACCGAGGGTCAGCAGGGCGACGGACCCGAACTGGCGCGCCGCCGGCTGCTCGGCAGCACGCTCGGCGCACTCGCGAGCGCCAACCTGGTCAGCGAGAACGCCACCCGTACGGCGAGCCGGGCGGTCACCGTCGCCCGGGGCCGGGTCGGGGCGAACAGCGTGACCCCGGTCGGCACTTCCTGGACGGGGCTGGCCGAGCCGGTGCTGATCCGGGACTTCGCGGCCCACGCGGCGCGGCTCGACCGGCTGCCGCCCCGGCTGATCAGGCCCCGGGTCGAGGCCGAGGACGTGCACCTGGTCGAGGTTGCCGGGGTCGAGGAGATCGGCTACGACCCGGCCGAGCAGACCCTGCACGCCACCGTCCTGGACCCGAACGGCGCCCGGGCCACCGTGCTGGCCGCTCACAACCCCTTCGCGCCCGGTGCACTGGACGCGCTGGCCCGGGCGCTGCGGGGCGAGGTCCACCGGATCGCCGCGGTGGTGCGTCGCTCGGGCGGCGGGCTGCTGCTCGACCCGATCGCGGTGCTGACCGCCGACGGGGTGACCGTGCCCGACCTCTCCCCCGGCTCCGGCAGCACCGCGCTCGGGGTGGTCCCGGACCGGCCGGCCGACCCGATCCTGGACGCACTGACGGCGGGTCTTGCCACCCTCGCCGCACTCGCCCACCAGGGACTCCGGCATCTCGACCGGTCACTGCTCGACGGCCTGGCCGACACCGCCACCCGGCTGGACCGGGTCGGGCTGCGGGACGGCGCGGGACTGCTGCGCACCGTCCTGACCACGTGTCAGGAATCGGGCCCGGCGGCGGCCCCGGCCGCCTGGACGGAGGCCCAGCTGTATCTGGCGATCGCCGCCGAACTGCACGCCGAAGGCACTTCCGACTGACCACCGGCCGCCGCCCGCCGGTGGGCCCCCGCTCGCCCGGGGTTCACCCGCCGGGGTAGGGGTGGACCCGGCGGGTTCCGGGTCTACGGAGGAGTGGCTGATGGACGGCATCGGGCGGCGGGACGTGCTGCGGGCGGGCGCGGTGGCGGGGGTCGCGGGTGTGGCCCTGGGCGCCGGGGTCGCGCAGGCGGCCGAGGGCGAGCGGACGGTGCTGCTGACCGGCCGGCTGGAGACCGGGGCGGCGGACTTCGTGTACCTGCCGGTCGAGGTCCCGCCCGGGGTACGGGAGTTGGCGGTCAGGTACGAGTACGACCGGCCGCCGGTACCGCCCGGGACGCCGGGGAACTCCTGTGACATCGGTATCTTCGACGAGCGCGGCACCGAACTCGGCGGCCCCGGCTTCCGGGGCTGGTCGGGCGGGTTCAGGACCGAGTTCGCGATCAGCCGGGAGCGGGCCACGCCGGGGTATCTGCCGGGCCCGGTCCGACCGGGGCGCTGGCACGTCGTACTGGGCCCGTACCAGGTGGCGCCACAGGGGCTGGCGTACCGGGTCGAGGTGACGTTCCGACTCGGCGAGCCGGGGCCGGCCTTCGTACCGGCCTACCCTGCGGAGCGGGCGCGCGGGCGCGGCCGGGCCTGGTACCGGGGCGACTGCCACCTGCACACCGTGCACTCGGACGGCCGCCGACTGCCGGAGGAGGTCGCGGCGGGCGCCCGGGCGGCGGGCCTGGACTTCATCGTCTCCACCGAGCACAACACCTCCTCCGCGCACGCCGTCTGGGGCCCGTTGGCCGGCCCCGACCTGCTGGTGATCCCGGGCGAGGAGGTCACCACCCGCAACGGCCACTGGCTGGCGCTGGGCGTCAAGCCCGGTCAGTGGATCGACTGGCGCTACCGGGCCAGGGACGAGGCGCACCAGCGGTTCACCCGTCAGGTCCGCGCCCACGGCGGCCTGGTGGTGCCCGCGCACCCGTACTGCCCGTACGTCGCCTGCCAGTGGAAGTTCGGCTACGAGGAGGCCGACGCGGTGGAGGTGTGGAACGGCCCCTGGACGTACGACGACGAGTCCGCCCTCGACACCTGGGACGCCCGGCTGGCCGAGGCGGTCCGGCACGGCCGGCGCTGGCTGCCCGCGATCGGCAACAGCGACGCGCACAGCAGCCCGCAGCCGATCGGCGCCCCGCTCACGGTGGTGCTGGCCGAGGACCTGACCCGGGATCACATCCTGGACGGCCTGCGGGCCGGGCGCAGCTGGATCGCCGGCTCCCCGGCCGTCCGGCTGGAGCTGACCGCCACCGGTCACGGGCGGCAGGCCGGGATCGGCGAGCGGCTCACCCTCCCCGCCGACGCGCCCGTGGACATCCGGCTGACCGTGGCCGGGGTACCGAACGGGACCGTCCGGCTGCTCACCGACGAAGGCCAGCTCCGCCAGGAGCCCCTGCCCGCCTCCGGCGAGGCCATCGTCAGCTGGCGGACCACCGCCTCGCTGGCCGCCTACGTCCGGGCCGAGATCCGCCACCCGAGGGCCGACGGCACGCCCGGCAAGGGCAACAGCATGGGGCCCGACCTGCCCTGGGGCCCGATGGCCGCGCTCACCAACCCGGTTTTCCTCGACCGGAGTTGACGCCCGGCCAAGGTGTCAGAGCAGCCCGTCCCAGAGCTGCTCGACGATGACGGCCCACCAGTTCTCCGGGTCCTCGAAGACCGTGCCGTCCAAGGCAGCGAGGTCACGCTGCAGGGCCTCGACCACCGTGGCTGCCTCCTGCGGGGACAGCCCCCGCAGGGCCGGGCGCCGCTCGGCGAACAGCGACAGGCAGCGCAGGTACGCGGAGAGGTCGGCGTTCAGGTAGCGGCCGCTGCCGTTGTCCGGGTCGACGGCCCAGAGGCGGCCGACGCCGACGCCGGTACCGGTGCCGCCGTCACCGCACTGCACGGCGACCAGCGCGTGACCGTCGGTGCCCAGCAGCACGTACTCGCCGAGCACCGCCCGGGTCCGCTCGGGGACCCGGGCGCCCCGGGCGGTGGCGGCGAGGTGGGAGTCGACGTCCGGCAGGCCGGGGAGCAGCTCGAAGAAGCCGTCCACCCGGGTCGGCAGTCCGGCCCACACCAGGGTGCCCCGGGCCGCCTCGGGCAGCAGGCTGGCGGCGGTGTCGTCGGCGTCGAAGCGGTGCACGCCATCGGCGCCGAACTGCTCCGCCAGCCGACGGCCGAGCGCGGCGTCCCGCTCGGGCTCGGCGGCGGGGACGGCGCGCGGGAACGGCACCCGGTTGGGGCGCGGCGGCACCGGGCGACCTGCCGACCGGAACGTGTTCTCGGTCACCTCGGTCAGCGCCCGCACGGCGGCGGCCCGACGGTCGTAACGCGGGCTGTAGTCGTGCCCGTAGGAGAAGGACGCCACCGGGAGCTCGGCCAGCAGCACGGCTGCGCAGTAGCCGCCGGGCAGTTCACACGGCCGCAGGTCGGTGTATACGGCGAGGACGTCCTCGGGGCGCACGCCCTGCTGCTGGAGGTGGCGCCAGGCGGCCACCTCGGGGTGGCCCTCGCCGGGCTTGGAGATCTGGAACAGGTTCTGCTCCTCGCCCTGCGCGTCCCGGTAGGTCAGCACGGCGGTCGCGCCGGGGCCGACCACCGGCGGCCGGGACGGGTCGTACGAACCGGCGCCGAGCTTGTCGCGGTAGAGCTGCACGACCTCCTCGACCGGCACCGACGGCCAGTGGGTCAGCTCGCCGGTCTCCCGGTCGACCACCGCGCACGCGCTGCCGATCTCGGTGGGAGCCCGCCGCTCACCGGCCGCCTGCTCTGCCACGGCGGGCTGCTCGGGCCACAGCACCCAGCCGAGGTCGAACTCGTGCACGCCGATCCGGTGCCATTGCTCCTCGGGCCGGGCACCGTTGATCCACTGGTGGGCCGCCTCGATCGCCTGCTCGCGGGTCGTCACGCGGTCGTTCTCCTTCAAGGCCGGTTGGTCAGGATTCACAGTAGTGGAGCCGCTCGGCTCAGCCGACGACCGGTGCGGCCGCAGCAGCCGGGCGGAGGGCCGCAATGCCCCTGGCGTCGGCGAGCAGCAGCAGGCCGTCCGGGGTGAGGTCGGCCCCGCCCAGCGGTTCGGCGGAGAGGAACAGCGCCACCGGCGCGCCCACCGTGCCCTCGGCGGTCCGGGCCCAGACCCGGAGGTAGTCGCCGCCGCTGCTGATCCCGAGGGGCGCGGCGGCCCGCTGCTCCTCGGTGGGGCGCGCCAGTTGCGCCGGGTCGGTGCCGTCGGGCGTGCCGGTGAGCGCGTCGTAGGCGGTCAACTCCGGCTCGGCGCCCGGCCGGTAGGCGACCAGCCTGGAGCCGCCGTCGGTACCGGTCGCGGCGGTGACCGCCGTGACCCCCGGAAGCGGGCGGGCCCAGAGCGTCTGCCACGGCAGGTCGAGGCCGAACTCCGGTGCAGGCAGGCCGTCCTGGCGGGCGCCGTGCTCCAGCAGTGCCGCCCGCAACTCCGGGCCCAGCTCCTGTCGGGTGAACAGCGGCGCCAGCCGCAGCCAGGTGCGTGCCAGTGGCGGCAGCTCGGCGCCACCGCCGGCCAGCTGCTCGACGGCGGCGCGCAGCCGGACCTGCTCGGCGTACAGCAGGAAGCCCGGGTCGGCCAGCAGGTCCGGCAGCAGGCCGCCTTCCAACGCGTGGCCGGTCAGCTGCTCCCGCACGTACGGTGCGGCGCCCTGCCAGCGGTCGGGGCCCAGGGTGGCGAGCAGCGCGGTGGCGATCCGCCGCTGGACCTCGCGGACGGCGCCGCCGAAGCGCTCGCGCAGCTCGTCCGCGACCGCCGGGTGGACGATCCGCACCTCGGGGTGCCCGTCGTCCCCGGTCAGTTCGAAGAACGGCAGCAGCAGCTGCTGCCCAGCGGCCAGTACAGGACCGAGGTCCTTTCCCGCCACCGAGGAGGCCAGCGGTGCCCACAGAGCCAGCGGGAGGGCGGCGCCGGGCCCGGCCAGGGCCAGCGGCGCCAGCAGCCGACGCAGCGTCAGCTCATCCGTGCCGCAGCGCTCGGCGTGCAGGTCGAGGGCGTCGCCGACACTGCCGGGCAGCGGGAGCGACCCGTCCGCCCCGCTCCGGGCCGACCAGGCGGCCAGCCGCACCACCAGCGGACTGCCCGCCACCCGGGCCAACTGCCGGGCGTCCTCGAGCCGGTCGAGGACGTGCTCGGCCTGCCGGAGCAGCGCCTGCTCGTCTCGCCACGGATCCTGGTCGAGGTCGATCACCAGTAGCTGCTGCTCGGGCAGCTCCTTGGCCAGCCGGTCCGCGTCGGCCCGGGGGACGTCCGCGAGCAGCCGCACACCCGGGGCGAGGGCGAGCGGCAGCAGCACCTCGGCCGCGACCCGGGCCGCCTCCCCCGGCCCGGGCAGGACGCCCGCCCGGTCGCTGTCCGCCACCACGACCGGCTCCGGCTGCTCGGGCGATCCGATCCCGGCCAGCCGCTCGGGCAGCTCCTCCGCGCGATCGGCGCCGGGGGCGAAGTGGTCCGCCACCAGCCAGCGGAGCTGATCGGCCGTCAGCCCGGTGGCAGCGAACACCGGAGGTGCGGGCAGCTCGGCCGACGGCACGGTGGCCGGGTCAAGCTGAGCGATGTCGATCTGCTCCCGGTGGCCGGGCTCACAGAGCATCAGGAAGCCGGTCAGCAGCCGGGACCGGCCGCTGCCGCCGTCGCCGGTGATCAGCACCGTACGGGGCGCGCCGTCGCCGCCGGTCCGCCACTCCGTCAGGGCGCGCAGCGCCGCCGCCCGGCCGCCGAGGTGCGGGTGCGGCTCATGGACGGTCGTGGTCGGGTCGGTCGGAACAGTCACGTCGGTTCTCCGGAGTGGATGGATCGTCGGTACAGGTGCGGACAGGTGGCGTGCAGGCGGGTCACTTCTCGTCACCCCAGAGGCTGCGGTCGAGCTCGTCCTGCTCGTGCAGCAGGACGTACCAGCAGCCTTCGGCGGCCTCGGCATCGACGCCGTGCAGCCAGCGGTCCAGCTGCTGGACGGCGTACCGGCGGTTGACCTGCCGGATCACCCGGCCCGGGTCGCAGAACAGCCGGAGCATGGTGAAGAACACGAGCAGGGAGTCGGCGGCGTGCTCGGTCTCCCCGTCGAAGTCCTCCAGCAGCACCTCGCCGCAGGCGCCGTCGAGCAGCAGGTCACCGCCCTGCCACTGGCCGATCCGGTAGAGGTGGCGGGAACCGCCGTCCTCGTCGGACTCCCGGTCCCGCTCCTGCAGACCCTCCTCGGGCAGGTGCCCGGTCCACAGGGTGCCCCGGCCGGCCGCCAGTGGCACGCCGATCCCGGCCAGGAAGTCCTGTGCTCCCGCGTCGACCAACCCTTCGGGCAGCTCGTCGGCCATAGGCTGCCAGCGGCCGGTGAACGGCTCGGCCAGCCAGGCGGCCGTGGGCGCCGACACCTCCCGGGGCAGTTCGCGCGGCGCTTCGACGGCGAATGATTCGACGAGCGGTTCACTCGCCCAGCCCGGAGCGTCCGGGTCGACGGGAGCCAGCAGCTCGATCCGGAACAGGCCGTTGGTACCGGCCAGCAGCAGCTCCTCGCCGCTGCGCACCCCGCCGGTCACCTCGAACGGAAAGCGCGGCGCCAGAGCAACGCCGTTCGCCCGCAAGCGGCCCTGACTCTGGCTCAGCCGCTCCCAACCGTCCTCGGACCGGACAGCCGGTACGTCGGGCTGCTGGGCGGTACGGCGGTGCGGGCCGGAGATCAGCTCACCAGTCGCGCGGTCCCAGACGTACGCGGTCCGGGCCGGCACGATGCCCGCGTCCACGTCCTCGTCCGGGACGTCGAGATCCACACTCACCACCACCGGCCGCCCGTCGAGCAGGCCGGGCCGAGCCGCCTCGACCGGCCCCGGGACGGGCCGGACCGAACCCGAACGGCCGGACGGGAACCAGCGACTCCAGACGGTACGCCAGGGGAGGTCGGCCACAGCCGCCAACTCGGCCGCCAGTTCGCCGGCCGGGGAGTCTGCGCCCTGCGACAGCAACCGGTGGTGCAGCGCCGCCAGCCACTCGCCGCGCTGCGCCGGGTCCGGCCGCACTCCGAGCAGGTCGAGGTAGTACACATCCGCGGCAACGGAGTTGTGCGGAACCCCGCCCGGCCAGGCCAGCGGCAGCGCGTCCAGCAACTCGGCCCGGTCGACCCCCGCCAGGAACTCGGCCCGCCCGATCAGCTCCGGCAGGTCCTGCGGATCGAAGGTGCGCTCGCCTGCCGTCGCAGCCGACACCCGGCCGCCGACGCCCGGATTCGGCTGACGGGCGGTCACGGTCGTGGTCTGGTCGGTCACGTCGGCCCTCTCCGGTCGGGTGGTTGGTGGCGGCGGCGGCGGCGGCGGTCGGAACGTGCTGGGAATCAGCCCCAGTTGTCGGGTTCGAGGACGTACTGCCAGCAGTCCAAGGCTGCGGCTGCCTGGTCCACCCCGGTCAACTGGAGCTGGAGCTCAGCGAGGACGTCGTACCGGTCGGGGCCGCCGGTCCGGTGCACCTGGAGGTAGCGCTGCTGAAGGGCCACCATGGTGACGAAGGACTCCAGCGAACTCCCTGCCAGCGGCTCACGCGGATGCGTGTACTTCGGGGAGTTCGGTGGAATCATCCGCAGCACCCTGCCGTCGGCACCGTCCAGCACCAGCGGTGCACCCATCCACTCGCCCACCAGGTGGAACGGTCCGCTGCCGGCAGGCTGTTCGGCATCGGACGTGGACTCCCAGGTACGCGGCTCGAGTCCTGCGGCCGGCTCCAGCCAGAGGCCGATCAGGCCCTCGACCGACGGCACACCGACCGCGGTGAGCAGACGGCGCGTCGGCTCGTGCGTGATACCCGTCGGCACCTCGTCCTCCGCCAGGCGGTGGACCCGCTCCGGCCCGAACGTCCGCTCCAGCAGACCCCGGAGATCGGCCACCGCCGCCGGGTCGAACGGCCGGGGCAGCAGCTGGTGACCGCTGATCAGCTGGACCAGGCGGTGGTCGGGACCCTGCCGGAGCCGGTCGGTGTCCAACCGGACGGCGTATGCGCCCTGGCGGTCGGCGAGGACCAGCAGATCGCCGACCGCACCTGCGTGGCCGGCGTCGGGGTGGTGGAAAACCCCGACCGTCCGGGCCTCGGCATCCCGGACGGTGGTGTAGCGCCATCTCGGACGGACGCTCAGGTCGGCGGCTTCATCCGGAAGTTCGACCAGGTCGGCTTCTACGGCCGCCGTCGGCAGCGGCTCACCGGTGCCGGCATCGCGGACGACGCGGACGTCGTCCTCGTCCACGGTCAGGACGACGAGCTCGCCCCGGAACTCGGCGGCGGCAACGTACTCCAGGTCGCTGAGGTGCCCGGGAGGGACCGGAGGAGTGAAGTCGCCGGCGGGCCGCCACTGCGACCAGACGGTCCGGAACGGCAGCGGCTCGGGGCAGGCCGACGCAAGCTCCTCCGCGCGGGCGAACTCCCCACGGGTGAAGGCGTCGTGGGCCAGCCAGGCGACCCATTCACCGTGCGGGGCACCGGCCAGCCCGTACCCGCTGACGAAGTGCAGCGCCGCTGCGGGTGTCCCGTTCGGGATGCCCTGGCGGTAGCCGGCCCGGAACCCTTCCAGCAGAGCGTCCTGCGGTACCCGGGCCAGGGCACTGGCATCGGCGAGCAGGTCGTCGAACCGCCCGGCCGCCACAGCGTGGCCGGGCAGCGATCGTACTGCCCAGTCGTCGGCCGGTTCACCGGCCAGGAGGGCGTCGGTCATCCGGGAGTGGAGTCCGGACACGTCCGGCGCACCGCGTCGGAGGTCCGCTGCCAGGGCGAGGTCGGCGAACCGGACGCTGCCGTCCTCCTCCTGTACCAGCCACGGCAGTTGGGCCGCCCATTCGGCCAGCCGGTGCACGTCGAAGGGCACCTCCGCGGCCCGGCAGAGTGCGGCCCAACCATGGACCGGCACCCGGCGGAGCTGGGACCAGGCCAGAGCTCGCAAGGCGCCGAGCGCCTCGGCCGGGGCCTCTTCGGTCAGCGCGCGCACCCGGTCCGCTCCCGGCCCCGACGGCAGGTTCAGGACGCTCTCCTCGTACTTCGATGACGAGGTGTCGGGGAGCTCCGGCCCCTCGACCTGCTCGACCACCAACCGCAGCGGGCCTTCGGTGGCGGGAATCCGCAGCGAGGCCAGTACTGCTTGCAGCACCGCCGGTTCACCACCGGAGGTGAGGGAACCGGCCAGGTCAACGTTGGCGACCAGGAGGATCCGTGGCTCCCGCTCCTTGCGCAGCGCCAGGACCAGGTCGATCAGGTCGGCCTCCGGGCGGCGTTGCGCCCGGCCGGTGCGTTCGATCAACTCCTGCACCACTGAGTCGCTGCTGCGCCCTGCCGCATCCACCAGGACCGCCGCCGGGAACTCCGCCGCAAGCGCGGCCAGCACCGCACTCTTACCGCTGCCCGCCGGACCACTGACGAACAGTCGACCGGGCCCGCCGTCTCGCAACCGCTCGGTCGCCGCAGCGATCACCGCCCCGACAGCCGCCTCGTCCCGCCCAGTCATCCGGCTACTCCCTTGCACTCACCCATGGGACGCCGACTCAGCTTCCCGAGTTCTTGCGCCGCTGCTCCGTGATCAGCCACGCCCTGGTCACCTCGGCCACGTGGTTGCCGAAGTCCCGGTTCATCAGCTGCCTCGGTGTCATGGAACCAGGCACACCCGTGCCTTCGACCTTGTCGCCCTTACGGTAACCAGTGCCGTAGTGGATGGGCACATCCCCGTGCGACGTGGACAGGAAGCCCGAGCAGTTGGCGTGACCCGCGCCACGGCCACAGGGTTCGCGTTCGGTGTAGAGGCTCAGTACCTGGTACTGGTCCTTCGGGTCGGGGCGGGTGCTGTTCAGGTTGTCGTGCCAGGTCCCCAGGTGGGTCTCCGAGTGCAACGGGGGTATACCCGCACGCTCGGTGCTCGGCGGCACCGAGCTCTCGACGATGTAGCTGATCTCCTTGGTCTTGGGGTCGTACACCTCCATCACGGCGTAGTTCTTGCCGGTGAGGTCCGGGCGGTGCACCGCCTGGTCAAGGGCGGCCTCGAAGCTCTTGGCCTCGAACGTCTCCTTGATCTCCTGCCTGATCTTCGCGGCATCCGGCGACTGCTTCAGACCCGCGTCGGTCTTGGTCTTCTCGTGGTCGACGTGCCCACGGCTCCTCTTCTCGTCCTGCCCCTTCTCCGGTCCGGGCTCATTCGGATCGGGGGAGTAGGGGAAGTCCTTCGGCTCCGGGCTCATCCCCGCGCCGTGCTGCTCGTGGAACGATTCGCTCATGCGGCCCATGGCAGCCACCACAGCGCCCTGTTCACCCGGGTTCATGTCCTTGAAGCCGGGCAGCGCCTTCTCCAGATCGGACCGTCGGAACGTCTCCGGGTTGTCGCCGGTGGTCCGGTCGAGCACCTTGCCGAGGTGATCGCTGTTGGCCCAGTCCTTCAGCTGCTGGTGGACATGCTCCATGTCGACGCGGTGCACGTCGTTGGTCTCCCGCAGGTGCTGCTGGACCTGATCGCCCGCGACGCCGTACACCAGGTTGTCCGTCTGCTCAGCGGGCTTGAGCCGCTCGTGCTCGCTCCGGGCAGGCTCGTTGCTCGGGTGGTCCGGGTCGTCCTTGTGCTTGTCCTTGAGCGACTGGTGCTCGTGGTCGCTGTCGGAGTCGTCCTTGTCCTTCGCCTGGCCGGCCGGGTCGACCGGGCGCCGGTCGGTGCCGTCGTTCCCGTGCTCCGGTGACTTGTCGGCGGCGGGTAGCGGGCGGCGGTCCGGGTCGAGGGCCACCGCGAAGACGCCGTTGTCACCGTTGTGCAGGGGCTTGTCGCTGCGCTGACCGGTCTGGTTGTCGAGGTAGGTGATCTTGCCGTCGTGGTTGACCACGTTCCACGCGTGCGCCCGGCCGTTGCCGTCCTGGGTGACGATCACGGCCTGCGAACCGTGGCCGGACTCGCGGAGCTGGTCCTCGACCCGCCGGAACGCCTGGTCCCCGTCGCCCATGTCCCGGAACGGCGCGCCGAGTTGACGCTCAGCGCGGTCGCGACCACCCTGCTCCCCGTCCGGGCCGGTGTCGTTGCGCGGCGCCGCGGCGGTCGGGTTGCCGCTGTACGTGTCAGCGGTGGAGAGCGCCACGTCCAGGCAGTTGTTGTCCCGGCCGGGGGCACGGTGCCCGTCGCCGTTGACCGCCCCGGGCCAATCGCCGTTCGGGTCGGGGTGCCGCTGCGGGGTCCCGTCCGGGTTCCTCGGGACCCGGCTCTCCAGGTCCTGCTGGTGCTGCGGGTCGGTCCGGTCGAGACCACCGGGCGTGTCGTACGGGCGGCTCTCGGACAGGGGCCGCTCGTGCTCCGGCTTGCTCTCCGTGGGGTGGTCGGCCGAGTGCTCGGAGTCCTGGCCGGTGGGGTCCAGACGGGAGCCGATGTCCGGCTTGGTGCTGTCCGGCTGTGGCGTGTCGGGGTGGGCGGTGTTCGAGTCGGTGGGGTCCAGGCGTGACGGGATGTCAGAACGGGTGCCGTCGGGGCGGGTCGCATCAGGGCGCGAGTTGTCCGAGCGGCTCGGGTCCAGTCGTGAACCGATGTCGGGCCGGGTGGCGTCCGGACGGGTCCCGTCGGGGCGCGGGGTACTCGAACCGGTCGGGTCAAGCCGTGAACCGACGTCGGGCCGAGTGGCGTCCGGACGGGCCGCATCGGGGCGGGTGTTCGAACTGGTGGTGCCCAGGCGCGACGGGATGTCAGGGCGAGGGCTGTCCGGCCGGGCCGCCTCGGGGCGCGGGGTGGGGTTGAGACGTGACGGAATGTCGGGGCGGTTGGTGGCGGGGCTGCGGTCGGCGGCGGGGCGGGGGGTGAGGGTGGGGCCGTCGTGGTCGGGGCGGCGCTGCGGCTGGACGGTCGGTGCCGTTGTCGGGGTGGGCGGTGCGGTCGGCCGGGCGGCTGCCGGTGTGGTCGGGTTGGCGGCTGCCGGGTTGCCCGCGTGCGGCATACCGCCGGGCACGCCACCGGGGGTGGCGGCCGGGGTGGCCGTGTCCGGTGTCGGTTGCGGGGTGGGGCGGTGGTCGGGGCCGGCCTGGGGCGGCGCGGTGACGGTGGCCCCGCCCGCCGTGTTCAGGCGCGGGGCGGACGTGGCGGAGCTGTCGGGCGTGGTCGGGGTGCCGCTCGCCGGGTCCGCGAAGGCGGTCCGGGGATCGACCCGCGACGGTCCCGCCTCCGGTGAGCCGTGCTCAGGGGCGGGAGTGTGGGCGGCGGCGGGCTGCGGGGCAGCGTCGGGGCGGGTCGGGGCGGGCTCGTGCCGGGGTGCGGGTATGTCCGCCGGGGCGGGGGTGTGGCTGGGCGTCGGGTCGGCAGGGCGTACCGGGCCGTAGCTGGGACGGCTGTCGTCACCACGCGGCGGTGGGGTGTGCTCGGCGGGAGCGGGGCGGCTGCCCGGGTCGTGGTCGGGCGTACGCGTGACGCCGGTGTTCTCGGACGGACCCGCGTGGGGCCGGCTGTCACCGCTGTCGGGTGTGCGGGACGGGCCGTCGGAGGCGGTCGGACGGGTACCCGGGTCGTGGTCCGGGGTGCGCGAAGGCCCCTCCGGGGAGGACGAGTTGGGACGGGTGCTGGTGTCACCGTCCGGCGTATGCGAGGGGCCGGCGGTCTCGGACGGGCCGGAGTGCGGGCGGGTGTCACCGGYGTCGGGGGTGCGTGACGGTCCGTCGGAAGCGGCCGGACGGGCGCCCGGGTCATGGTCCGGCGTMCGCGAGGGAGTGCCGTCGGGCCGGGAACCGGCCTCACCGTCAGGCGTACGCGACGGGGTGCTGCCGGGCCGGGTGCTGGTGTCGCTGTCGGGTGTGCGGGACGGGCTGTTGCTGTCCGGGGTTGAACGTGGTTCCGGTGACGGGGTGTTGGTGCGGCCGCTGTCGTCGGAGTGGCTCGGCGTGCTGGTGTCGCTCGCGGGCGTCCGCGACGGGCCGGTGTCCCCGGACGGGCTGCTCTCGGAACCCACCCGGGTGCCGAACGGGTCCAGCGGTGCGGAGCTGCGCGGCTCACCGGACGTGGGTGTCTGCTGCGTCGAACGCGGCGTCTCGCTCGAACCGGACGTGTCACGGCTCGGCGCACTGTCCGGCGACGTGCTCGACGATGACGGACCACTGGAGGACGGACCGGACGACGACGGGCTCGTACCCGACGGGCTGGTGTTACCCGACGGACTGCTGCTGGACGAAGGGCTGTTGCTGCTGCTCGACGGTGAACTGCCGCTGCTGTCCGGCGCGTTCGTACTGCCGTTGCTGTCGCCGCTGCCGGAGGAGTCCGCGTTGCTGCCGTGCCCCGCCGCACTGTCCAACCCACCACGGGCGTGACCGCCCGCCCGCGAACCCACCCCGTCGCGCAACGCCTCCGTGAACGTCTGGCCGGAGTTCTTCACCGCGGTGACGAACTCCTCCGCCCCCGCCTTCCCCGTCCGCCCCAGGTCGAAGCCGTCCTGCGCACCGAAGCCCTGGTTGACGGTCTGCGCGATCAGGTCACTGATCATCGCCTGCACCGCCGAGACCACCGGCTC
>NZ_JBFUMY010000053.1:0-45343 GCF_054049135.1 Kitasatospora sp. P5_F3
ACTGTGTACGGGAGTTGGCGGCGGGCGACGCCCGCGCCGCGGCGGTCTGGCAGCAGGCCGTGGCCGCGCTGGCCGACGGACTGGTCACCGCCGTCACGCTGCTCGATCCGCGCACCGTGATCATAGGCGGCGGGCTTGCCGAGGCCGGCGAAGTCCTGCTGGCACCGCTGCGGGCCGCCATCGGGCGCCGCCTGACCTTCCAGCGAGCACCGGCCGTCGTCCCGGCGGCGCTCGGCGGGACGGCGGGCTGCCTGGGTGCCGGCCTGATGGCCTGGGACCTGCTCGACACCCTCGGCTCCTGACGGCACTCGGACCGCCAACTCACCGCCCCCGTACGGCGCTTCGCCAGGAGCGCCGTACGGGCACCTGCCGGACCCGGTCGGCCGTTCGGAACCGCCCGGGTCGTGCCGGCGCCTCACCAGATCCCTGCCAGCGCGGCGACCTCGGACTGCACGGACAGGTGCTCCCATGCCTCCCGGTCGCGGAGGTAGACCGGCTGCGCCGCCTCGATCGACCGGGTCTCGGCGCCGCCCGGCGTCAGCTTCCAGCGCACCGAACCGCTCACCGGGCGGGCGCAGGAATCCATGAACGACTGGGTGGCCGACCGCAGTTCACCGAACCAGCGTCCCTCCAGCGCCTCTCGCACCCACAGCTGCTCCAGGTGCATCTTCTCCCGGATGGTCTCGGCCGCCAGCACCGCCGCCTCCAGGTGCCGGTAGCTGCGCAGCAGCAGCCAGGCGGCCGGCATCTCGCGGATCTCCAGCACCTTCTCGCCGCCGCCCAGGTGCTCCAGCCCGCTGTACCGGCCGATGCCGAACGCGCCGACCCGCCGGTTGAGTTCCTCGATCAGCCGGATCATCGGCAGCTCCACGCCGTCGACGGCCACGGGGGTACCGCCCTCGAAGCGCACCTCGACGGTGTCCTCGGCGGAGTCGGGCCGACGTGCACTCCAGTGGTACATGTACTCGGGGACGGCGTGCTGCTCGGGGTCGTCCAGGAAGCCGGACTCGAACTCGCGGCACCAGAGGTTCGAGTCGCCGCTGACGACCCGTTCGCTCATCTGCGCCAGCCCGACCTCCTTCAGCTCCTGGATCTTGACCTCGCGGTCGACCGGGTCGAGGTCGTACGGGCTGCCGTAGGCGCCCTCGAAGCCGAGCAGGTCGAGGGCCCCGTTGAGCCGGCGCAGGGTGTTCTGGGAGCGGTTGGCGGTGTGCAGGATCGCCGCCGCGCCCAGCTGCCCGGCCAGCTCGACGGCGAACTGCGCGATCAGTGGGCGGCTCAGCGTGGAGCTCACCGGGTGGGTCCCCAGATAGACGGCCTGGCTGACGATCGCGGCCCGCACGAACTCGTCGGCGAAGATCTGGCGTCCGTCGACGACGTGCAGCCGGACGCCGAGCTCGTCGGCTATCCGCTGCTTCTGCGCGCTGGTCTCGTCCCCGCCGAGCTCCACGCTCAGGGCGTGGATGTCCTGGAACCCGGCGTTCTTCAACCGCAGTAGGAGGTAGCTGCTGTCCAGACCTCCGCTGAAGAGGGTGACGACGGGGGCCTGCGCGGGCAGCGCGTCGGTCGACAACTGGCGGAAGGAGCGGATCCGACGGTTACGGCGTTGCATGCTGGTCCTTCGGAACAGGTGGAGGAATGTGGGTCTGCTGGGGCCGGGGCGGTGAGGCGGGGCCTGCGGGTCAGTCGTCGGAGTAGGTGCCGAAGGACGAGACGGTCTCCGGCCACTGCCGCCGCTGCCACTCCCGGAGTTCGGGGTACGTCGCGTGTGCGGGCACGACCACCAGGCGCTCGTCGAACCACTGGGCCAGCGAGTCGCGCCGGCTGCGGAACTCCTCCCGGGTGGCCCCGCTCAGCACCACCTGCCCGACCGCCTCGGTGGTGCTCGCCAGTGCGTCCGCCATCTGGAATCCGTAGGGAAGTTCGAGCCGCAGGTACTCGACGCCGGGCAGCGCGCGCACCTCGGCCGGGGACGGATAGCCGACCAGGACACCGGGCCGGTTGTTGAGGTAGGTGGAACCCACCGTCTCGGGCCGGACCGAGGGCTTGATCTGCGGGTCGACACCCGAGGCGCAGCGGATCGCGGCCACCGCCAGGTCGACGCCGAACTTCGCTTCCACCAGCTCGGGTTGGAGCAGTCCGCCGGTCCGGGCCGCGCACTCGCCGAACACCAGCTTCCCGCTCTCCTGCTGGTGGAAGAGCTCCATGTGGAACACGCCGCGGTTCAGGCCGAGCGCCCGCAGCGCGGGCTCCGCCACCGAGCGCGCGAGCTCGTAGACGCCGGCGTCGGCGGTCGGGTCGAAGACCTCCACCTGGAGCGCCCGGCTGAACTCCACCGTGCTCAGGCAGGGCTCGCCGTAGGTGCTCACGCTGAAGAACTGGAGTACTCCGTCGAAGACCACACCGTCGACGATCCACTCGTCTCCCGGCATGAACTCCTCGAGCACGAAGGTGCGTTGCGGCATCCCGCTGCGCCGGTACTCGGCGCCCTTGGCGTGCAGTCCCGCCGTGCCCTCGACGACCGAGGTGTTCTTCGTGCCGGCGCCGGCGATCGGCTTGAGCACCGCCTTGCCGAACTCCTGGACCCCGGACCGGTCCGGGTGGTGGACGTCCTCGATGACCTGGGACTTCGCGACCTCGATGCCCGCCTCGGTCAGGGCCTGCTTCTGCAGCCACTTGTCCCGGAAGCGCACGGCGACGTCCGCCTCGACAGCCACCGAGATGCCCAGCACCTTGGCCAGTGCCGCCACGGTGACCAGGGCCATCTCGTCGCCGGTGTGGATGCAGCTGAAGTCACGGTCCGTCAGGCCCGCCCGGTGGAGGCTGAACAGCACGCTCTCCACGCTCGATGTGTCCTCGCTGAAGACCTTCTCGACAATCTGCGGGATTTCGATGAAACCCCAGTCGTGCAGACCTGGTCCGTACACCACGACGGGGTCGATGTCATTTCGGAGACAGGCCCGGATCAGGTAGGGGTCCGCGCCGATGATCAGGGCCGAGGGCCGGTTCTGCGACATGGCTGTTCCTTTGTTCTGAGGTCGATTCAGCTCGCTGAATTCATCCACTGCACACGGGACCGGCTCGGGCCCGGCGGGGGCGAGGATAAACGGGATTGCCGGAGCCAGGGCTGCGACCCGACGGTCGGCCCGGAATTCCGCGTGGGAACGGTGGAGGTACTAGCTGAGTTCCGTCACAAACCGCTCATGAAAGGTATGGCAGGCACATCTGCCGCCATCAGATCTTCGCTCGACGCACACCAGTCGACCGTTCATAACGTCCATCCCCCTGTCGTACGGCGCGGCAGCCTCAGGGCTCCCACCCGACTCAGGAGGCGCTGGCGATGCGGCACTTGACCATGATCCACCAAGTGGCAACTTTATGCAATGGCACATTTCACATGCGACTTTGCCACGTATCCGTCGCTCTATGTCCAGATACGTCCATATATTTCCCGTCGCCATCGGCACCTCGACCGACGCGACTCGGGGCAACCACTCCGGATCGACCGGACAGGCCCGCCGGCCCGCCTGATGATCCGTCAGCGAGCAGCACCGCCCGACCTGAGCACGTCGCGCCCCGAGCCCGACCCGCATCGCCGCACTGACCTGCGAATTCGCCCGGATACCCACTCCCGCAAATCACCGACCGCCTCGGTCGGTCGACCGATGAGATTCCATGAAATCGCTACAATCGCTGACACATCGGACAAAGTCGATCATTGCCATGATTTCGCATAAGGAGCTTGCGGGACGCCGTGTGATCGCTTAGTTTCCTTGAGGCCCTGGCCTGCGAGTCGTCTGACCGCAATTCCAGTGAACCGTTCCGAATTCCGCGTATTCCTTGCCTGAATACCGCCGGATCGCGGGGCTTCGGCGCCCCGTTCGAGCGTCCCGGAAATCCCGGATCTCACTCTTTCCGCCAGTGCCAAGAACCCGTCCGGCCCCGTAGCGGCCAGTTGTGTACGGATTCCGCCCGGGTTGCTGCCATGAGAAAACGGAGTCAGCCAGTGATGCACCAGAACGACGGCCCGGCCGGTCTCCGGCCGGGAGTCACCATCCACTCCCTCGTCGAGCGGCAGGCCGAGCTGGCCCCCGACCGGACGGCCGTGGTCGCGGGCTCGGACACCCTGACCTATGGCGAGCTGAACGCCCGGGCCAACCGGACGGCCTGGCAGCTGCGCGAACTCGGCGTCGGCCCCGGCACGTTGGTGGGTATCTGTGTCGAGCGGTCGGCCGACATGATCGTCGGTCTGCTCGCGGTGCTCAAGGCCGGCGGTGCCTACGTCCCGCTCGACCCCGGTTATCCGGCGGAACGGCTGGACTTCATGCTGCGGGACAGCGCCGTCCCGGTGATCGTCAGTCAGCACCGGCCGGCCTCCGCACTGCCGCCCCACGACGCGGCGGTGCTCCTGCTGGACGACAAGCTGTTGGACGGCGAGCCGACCACCGCCTACCCGGCGGAGAACCCTCCCGTCATCGGCCGGTCCGACCTCGCCCATGTCATCTACACCTCCGGGTCCACGGGAACGCCCAAGGGCGTGCTCGTCCCGCACAGCGGCGTGGTCAACCTGGTCACCGCCCAGAACTACGTCTCCATCACACCGGACGACCGCATCGCCGCACTCGCCACGCTGTCCTTCGACGCCTCCACCTTCGAGATCTGGGGGCCGCTGGTCAACGGCGCCACCTGCGTCGTCTACACCTTCGGCGGCGACGACCTGTCGAGTCTTTGCGAACAGGTCCAGCGCGACGCCGTCTCCGTCCTGCACCTGACCAGCCCGGTCTTCCGGCTGCTGGAGCCCGGCCACTTCCGGGCGATCTCGGGCGTCCACACGCTCCTGTTCGGTGGGGACTCCATCCGGTCGCACTCCGCCGACCTGGCCCGGGAGTCCTTCACGGGTCGGCTCGTCCACCTGTACGGGCCCACCGAGACCACCGGCTTCGCCACCTTCCACGACGTCCGGGCCACCACCGGTGACACCGCGATGATCCCGATCGGCGGTCCGATCGCCAACGTGCACGTCCGCGTCCTCGACCCGGCGGGCGAACCCGTCCCTGACGGGGAGTCGGGCGAGCTGTACGTCGGTGGACACGGGATGACCCGCGGCTATCTGGGCCGTCCGGAGCTCACGGCCGAGCGTTTCGTCGCCGAGCCGTTCGGGCCCGTCGGGTCCCTGCTGTACCGCACCGGTGACCTCGTCCGACGCGGCGAGGACGGGGCCCTTCGGTTCCTGGGCCGCCTCGACCGCCAGATCAAGGTGCGTGGTTATCGGATCGAACCGGGCGAGATCGAGGCCGCGTTCACCCGGCATCCGCTGGTCCAGGACGCGGTGGTGGTGGCCCGGGACGACGGCGCCGGCGACAAGCGCCTGGACGCGTACCTCGTCCCCGTAGGGCGACGGGCGGATCCGGACGGCGATCCGACGGCCGTCCGCGAGGCCGACCGACAGCTGGTGACCGAGCTCCGCCGGCACGTCACCGACCTGCTGCCGCGCTACCAGCACCCCGCTTCGATCACCGTGATCCCGGCCGTCCCGCTGACCGCGAACCTCAAGGTGGATCTGGCGAGGCTGCCGGAGCCGGCCGAGGAACGCAGTCTCACCCAGGACGCCCCGGTGCACCCGCGCAGCACCGTGGAGACCGCCCTGGCCGCACTCTGGGCCGGCCTGCTCGGACTCGCCGAAGTGGGGATCGACGACAACTTCTTCGAGATCGGCGGTGACTCCGTCTCGGCGGTGCAGATGGCCACGGCAGCGAGCCGGGCGGCCGGTGCCCCGGTCACCGTGCGCGACGTGTTCAGGTTCCCCACGATCCGTCAACTGTCCGCGCTGACCGGCCAGGTGCTGGAGAACGGCGGAGTGCTCTCGGCCGCCGCCCCGGCCACGACGAGGAGTTCCGAGTGAAGAGCGGCACGTCGTTCACCGCCCCGATGACCAGGGCGCAGAAGTTCCAGTGGTACGTCGAGAAGGGGCTGGCCGAAGGGCTCCGGCCGCTCCCGGCCTCGACGACCGAGACAGCCGAGTCGACCGCCCGCCGCCTGGTGCGCGCGCTGGAGGACCGGTTCGAGATCCTCCGCACCTCGCTCGAGGTCGTGGACGGCCGGCTTCTGCAGCGGGTCCACGCAGCGGGCGCACCGCTGGGGGCGGTCGAGGTCGGCCCCGGCCGGACCGTCCAGCAGTGCATGGCTGCCCTGGTGGACGAGTTCAGGACCCGGGAGCACGGTCGGGTCGGCCGGTTCCTGGTCCGGTTCCACCTGCTGCGGGACGGGGAGCTCGGCTGGCTGGCCGTGGTCGCCGACAACGTGGCCATGGACGCCGGGTTCCACCGCGTGGTGGACGAGGCGATCACCGAGGTCCTGGCCGGAACACCTGCCCCGGACTCCCCCGCAGGACTCCAACCGGCCGAGACGGCCCTCCGCGAGGCGGGCCCCGATGGCCTGGCCGAGCGGAACCGGGCGCTGGCACGGCTGCAGAAGCACTTCGCAGCGGCGCCGGCCCGCCTGCATCGCGGCCGCCCGTCCAGTGGCGGGTACGAGGGCCGCTTCTACCGCAGCACCCTGACCCTGCACGGCGCCGACCGACTGCTCGGCCGTGCGATGTCCAGCGCCGGGCTGCTGCCGTCGGCCCTGGTCCTGGCGGCGTTCTCCGAGTTGATGTGTCGGCGCGCCGGGAGCGACGCCTGCACCGTCAACGTGTCGCTGGACAACCGCCACAACGGCGAACTGCGGCGCGTGCTGTGCGCCACCGCCCAGCGCAGCCCCGTGACACTGCGTCGGCAGGACCAGGGCCTGCTCGCGGCGGCCGCCGACGTTCAGCAGGCCCTGGTCGCGGGACATCCCGACCACGGCAGGTACGACCCCTTCGACCTGATCCGGGAGCGGGTCGAGGCCCAGCACCGCCGGGGCATCGGCCTGTCCACCGATCTCGCCTTCAACTTCGTGCCGCCGCCTCAGGGTTGGACCGAGCTGATCGAGTCGGCCGACCGGGAACCGGCCGAGCACACCGGGCCCGCCTCGGCGCTCGGGTCACAGACCACCGACGAGATCTCCTACGAGTACGGGGCCAGCCTGTCGGTGCGGTGGTCCGGCCCGCACACCATCCGGCTTTCGGTGCACGGCGACTCGGACGTGCTGACGCCCGATCAGTGCGCCGCGCTGCTCGGCGGCATCGAGCTGGTCCTCGAACGGGTGGCTGCCGGTCAGGACTGCGCGATGGCGGACATCGCGGAGGAGGCCGGGCTCGACCGGCTGCACCCGGGTGGCTCCGAGCTGCGGGCCGACGACCGGTGGCTCGACCTCCGGGCGATGGAGCAGCGACTGCTCGGCCTGTCCGAGGTGGAGCGGGCCGAGCTGATCCTGCAGACCGATGACGAGTCGGGCGCTTCCTGGCTGACGGCTCGTGCCACGGTGGCCGCCGGAGCCGCGACCGAGCCGCTCGACCTTCGGGAGGAGCTGCTCCAGGCCGTCGAGACAGGCGAGTTGGCGGCCGTACCGGACTGGTACGAGATCCTCCTCGCCGACAGCTCGGACGCGGCGGACCCACCCGTGGTCCGCAGCGGTGACGGCCGGACGGTGGCCGGACGGCCTGCGGTCACCGACCGGGAGCTCGCGGTCCTCGCCGTCCTGACGGAGTCCCGGCTGGTACGGGAGCCGGATCTCGACCTCAGCTACGTCCGGGCGGGCGGAGAGCTGGACCGGTACTCGGAGTTCGCGGACCGGCTCCGGCAGCGCGGCTACCTGCTGCCCGGCTTCGGCCGGGTCTGCGGGATGCGCACCCTGCGCGGCCTGGCTCGAGATCTGAGCCGACTCGAAGTCACGAACACCCCTGTTTCCTCCGGCAGTTGAGCCGACCACCGTCGGCTCATCGAATCCTTGGAGAACCCATGACGATCACCCAGGCAGCGCCCTTGCTCTCCCAGCAGGAGATCGACACCTTCTGGCGGGACGGCTACCTGCTGGTCCCCGGCGTCCTGAGCAGGCAGGAGGCCGGGCACTACGCCGGCCTGATCACCGACCTGCTCCCGCGTGACCTGCACATCCCGGAGCACTGGGAGGCCTATGACGGCCGGTTCAAGCCGTTCCGGACCCCCGGCAACCAGACCTTCGACGGGCCGGAGTTCCTGCCGCTGTACCAGAACGAGCGGCTCTACCGGCTGACCGCCGAACTCCTCGGCCACCAGCGGCTGTTGGTCCGGGACGGCTCCGTCGCCATCACGATGCGCAACGACACCCCGCACCCGGGCGAGCTGAGCCAGGACCTGCACATCGACCCGGCGGTGCCCGAGGACGTGGACGAGTTCCTCTTCACCTCCGAGGAGGTCGAGCTCGGTGGCTGCTACTACTTCACCGACGTCCGGCCGGGCGGCGGCGGCATCCATGTCGTGCCGGGCGGCCACCGCATCGTCGAGGAGCAGGCCAGGGCCGTCCCACGCGGCCGGCAGCTGCACGACAAGTGGCGGAACATCGCGGGCCTGGAGACCGTCGAAGTCACCGGGGAGGCGGGCGACTTCGTCCTGACCCACCATCTGATGCCGCATGCCGCATCGCACAACCGGCGGCCGGAGGCGCGGATCGCGCAGTTCTTCCGCTACGCGCGGGACGACCAGCCCTGGGGCAACGGCGACCGTCCGGGCGACCGTCCGGTCGGCCACCACTACAGCGACCTGCAGACCGCGGTGATGACCCCGCTCGGGCGCAAGCTGCTCGGGGTCGACCCCTGGTAACAGCACTCCCCCGCACCACCATTCGCATCCCCGAGCAGGTCGTCGGCGTTCCGGCCGGCGGCCCCGGGGGAACCATTCGGGCACCCAGGAGATCATCACCGTGACGGTAAACGGGCGAAGCGGCCTGCAGGACCTGTACGTCGACCATGTCGTGCTGAACGTCGAGGATCTCGGCGCGAGCGCTCAACGGTTCGCCCAGGTCTACGGATTCGGGACGTACGCCACCTCGGAGCAGGGAGCCGAGGCGAGCTCCCGCGCCGTCGGCCGCGGCCGAATACGGCTGGTCCTCACCCAGGCGCTGGCCGAGGACCACCCCGCCGCCGACTACACCCGCCGGCACGGCGACGGCGTCGCCGACATCGCGCTGGCGACACCGGACGCGGCCGGCGCCTTCGAGGAGGCCGTCCACCGGGGCGCCCGGCCACTGGCGGAGCCCGCACAGCAGGACGGCGTGATCACCGCGACGATCGGGGGTTTCGACGACGTACGGCACACCTTCGTCCAGCGCCTCGACCACACCGGGTCCGGCCGGCTGCCGGGCTTCGTCCCGGCGCCCGGCCGCCCGGACGAGCTGGACACCGGTCTGCTGGAGATCGACCACTTCGCGGTCTGCGTCGAGGCAGGCCACCTGGACGCCACCGTCGACTTCTACGAGCAGGTGCTGGGCTTCCGGAACACCTTCACCGAGAAGATCGTGGTCGGCGCCCAGGCGATGGACTCCAAGGTGGTGCAGTCCCCGTCCGGAGCCGTGACGCTCACCCTGATCGAGCCGGACACCAGCCGCGATCCGGGCCAGATCGACCATTTCATCAAGAACCACGGCGGCGCCGGCGTCCAGCACATCGCGTTCCGAACGACGGACATCGTCCGCTCGGTGGGCACCATGCGCGACCACGGCCTGGAGTTCCTGACCGCCCCGGCCGCCTACCACCGGATGCTCGGCGACCGCCTCCGGCCGGCCCGGCACACAGTCGCGGAGCTCGGCGCGCTGAACATCCTGGCCGACGAGGACTACGAGGGCCAGCTCTTCCAGATCTTCACCCGCTCGACGCACCCGCGCAGGACGCTGTTCTTCGAGGTCATCGAGCGCGCCGGGGCCACCACCTTCGGCAGCGGCAACATCAAGGCGCTGTACGAGGCCGTGGAAGCGGAGAAGCTCGGGTGACCACCATCGACGACCGCACCACCACCTACACCTCCGTCGCGCTGGCCGACATCCGCGCGGCCGCCCGGGCCGTGCTCGATCCGCAGGTCTGGGACTTCGTCGAGGGCGGCAGCGGCACCGAGTCCACCCTCGCCGCCAACCGCACCGCCTTCACCGAACTCACCGTCACTCCAAGGGTGTTGACCGGTGTCACGGCCGCCGCCACCACCACCCGGCTGGTCGGGACCGAGGCGGCCATGCCGGTCGCCGTCGCGCCGATGGCCTACCAGCGCCTGCTGCACGAGGAGGGTGAACTCGCCGCCGCCCGCGCCGCCCGGGCGAGCGGCGTCCCCTACGTCGTCAGCACGCTGAGCAGTCACCGGCTGGAGGACATCGCCGCGACCGGCGCCGACACCTGGTTCCAGCTCTACTGCCTGCGGGATCCGGCCCGGAACCACGAGCTGATCCGCCGGGCCGAGGAGGCCGGCTGCCGGGCCCTGATGGTCACCGTGGACGTGCCGCTGATGGCCCGCCGACCGCGCGACGTGCGCAACGGCTTCGCCCTGCCCGCGCACGTCCAGGCCGCGAACCTCGCCACCGGCCCGGGCACCGAAGCCCACCGGCGGGTCGACGGTGCCTCGGCACTCGCGGTGCACACCGGCGCCGCCTTCGCGCCGGGTCTGACCTGGCGGGATCTGGAGGGCCTGCGCCGCCGGACCTCACTACCCCTGGTGGTGAAGGGAGTTCTCGATCCGCGGGACGCCCGCGCGGCCGTCGACATCGGCGCCGACGCCGTGGTGGTCTCCAGCCACGGCGGCCGCCAGTCGGACGGCGCGCCGCCCAGCATGCGGGCTCTGCCGGCCGTCGCGCAGGCGGTGTCCGGAGACTGCGAGATCCTGCTGGACAGCGGCGTGCGCAGCGGCCTCGACGTACTCAAGGCGCTGGCGCTGGGAGCCCACGGTGTCCTGCTCGGCCGTCCGGTCCTCTGGGGCCTGGCCGCCCACGGCGAGGACGGGGTGGCGGCGGTGCTCTCCCTGCTGCACACCGAGCTGGCCGAGGCGATGACCCTGGCCGGCTGCGCGGGCCCCGCAGCGGCGGCCGCGCTCCGTACCGAAAGGCCGGGAACCCGTGTCTGACACGCCACTCGCGGACCTGCTGACCGCCGACCTGCACAGCTCGCTGGAGGACCCTGCGCTCGGCTCGATGAACTTCCTCAACGAGGTGACCTCGCGCTACCCGCAGGCACTCTCCTTCGCCGCCGGGCGCCCGGTCGAGCGCTTCTTCGACCTGGAGTCGGTGCTCGGCCGCCTGCGCACCTTCGGCCGGCATCTCACCGACGACCTGGGGTACTCACCGGCCGAGGTGCACCGCACGCTGTGCCAGTACGGCCGTACCAAGGGCATCGTGCACGAGCTGATCGCCCGCCAACTCGCCCGCGACGAGGGCCTGCTGGTGGACCCGGAGTCGGTGGTGGTCACCGTCGGCTGCCAGGAGGCGATGTTCCTGGTACTGCGCGCCCTGCGGGCGGACGAGCGCGACGTGCTGCTCTCGGTGTCACCGATGTACGTGGGCCTCACCGGAGCCGCGCGGCTCGTCGACCTGCCCGTGCTGCCGGTGGCCGCCGGCCCGGCCGGGATCGACCTGACCGACCTGACGGCCCGGATCCACGCTGCCCGGGCCGAGGGCCTGCGGCCACGCGCCTGCTACGTGATGCCCGACTTCGCCAACCCCTCGGGCCTCAGCATGGACCCGGCCCAGCGGCGCGAACTGCTCGCGGTGGCCGAGCGGGAGGACATCCTGCTGCTGGAGGACAACCCGTACGGCGTCTTCCACAGCGGCGACGGGACGCCTCCCACGCTCAAGTCGCTGGACACCTCCCGTCGGGTGGTCTACCTCGGCTCCTTCGCCAAGACCGTGCTGCCCGGCGCCCGGGTGGGCTACGTCGTGGCGGACCAGCGGGTCGCCGACGCCGACGGACGGACCGGGCTGTTCGCCGACCAGCTCTCCAAGATCAAGAGCATGGTCACCGTGAACACCTCACCGATCGCCCAGGCGGTCATCGGCGGTGCCCTGCTCGAACACGACTTCAGCCTCGAGCAGGGCAACCGCCGCGAACGGGAGATCTACCGCGACAGCCTCCACCGGCTGCTGGCCGGTCTGGAGAGCAGGTTCGGCGGCCGCCCCGGCGTCAGCTGGAACGTACCCACCGGCGGCTTCTTCGTCTGCGTCACCGTGCCGTTCCCGGTCGACGACGCCCTGCTGGAGCACTCGGCCCGCACGTACGGCGTGCTCTGGACACCGATGCGCCACTTCTACAGCGGGGCTGGCGGCGAGCATCAACTCCGCTTGTCCATCAGTTCCCTGACAGATCATCAGATTGACGATGGGCTCGATCGGCTTGCCGCCCTCTTCGCGGAGCAAGGACTTTGGACCGGCCAGGACATGGCGTTGGGCTCTGAGTAAGCGCTGGTCAAAGGAGCAGGGTGGAGGCATCGGGACCTACGCCGAGGCCTCCGCCCCGGGCAGGACCTGCACCGTCTCAACAGCAGGGGAAGCAGCATGAGTTCCACACTCCAACGCGCCTCGCAGCCACCCGCCGGCGGCTCTTCCTACGACCCGGAGGACTACCGGCCCGGCCGCACCGTCACGGTGTGGGAGCCGGAGGACCAGGTCTTCTGGAAGTCGGTCGGCAGACGCGTCGCCACCCGGAACCTGTGGATCGCGGTGCCCGCGCTGCTGGTGGCCTTCGTGGTCTGGCAGGTCTGGTCGGTCACCGCGACCAACCTCAAGGACGTCGGCTTCGACATCTCGACCTCGCAGCTGTTCTGGCTGACCGCCGTCCCCGGCCTGACCGGCGGCACGGCGCGGATCCTCTACACCTTCCTCGGCCCCCGGATCGGCCAGCGCCGGTTCACCGCGGTCTCCACCGTGGTCCTGATCGCCCCGCTGCTCTGGCTCGGCATCGCCATCCAGGACACCTCGACCTCGTTCGGCGTGCTGGCCGTCATCGCCGCGCTCTGCGGCTTCGGCGGCGCGAACTTCTCCTCCTCGCTGGCCAACATCGGGTTCTTCTTCCCGAAGCGGGCGAAGGGCAACGCGACCGGCATCAACGGCGGTCTCGGCAACCTCGGCGTCTCGGTCGTCCAGCTGCTCACCCCGGTGCTGATCACCTCCTCGATGCTCGCGCTCGGCTCCGCCCAGCACAGGGCGGACGGCACGCCGGTCCACCTGCAGAACGCCGCGTTCGTCTGGATCCCGGTCCTGATCGTCCTCGCCCTGGTCAGCTGGTTCGGCCAGAACGACCTCAAGGTCGCCTCCACCCCCTTCAGCCGGCAGCGGGTCATCTTCCGGCGCAAGCACACCTGGCTGATGACCTGGCTCTACGTCGGGACGTTCGGTTCCTTCATCGGCTTCGCCGCCGCGCTGCCCCTGCTGATCAAGACCACCTTCCCCGCCTACTCGGTCGCCACCTACGCCTGGATGGGCCCCGCGCTCGGCGCACTCGCCCGGTGGGCCGGCGGCTGGATCGCCGACAGGTTCGGCGGAGCCCGGGTCACCGTGCTGTCCTTCGTGGGGATGGCCGCGTCCATCGTCGGAGTCATCACCTTCCTGCCCACCGGCGGCAACGAGGGCTCCTTCTACGGCTTCTTCGGCTGCTTCCTGGCCGCGTTCCTCTTCTCCGGCATCGGCAACGGTTCGACGTTCCGTCAGATCCCGGTGATCTTCCGGGCCCAGCATCTGAAGGGCCTCACCGAGGGCACCCCCGCCCACGACCAGGCCCTCAAGCAGGCCGAGATGGAGTCCGGAGCCGTCACCGGCTTCACCGCCGCGATCGCCGCCTACGGGTTCTTCTTCATCCCCGCCATGTTCGCCAACTTCGCGGTCACCAGCGCGATGTGGGGCTTCGTCGCCTTCTACCTCAGCTGCACCGTGGTCACCTGCTGGTACTACGCCCGCCGCGGCGCCGAGTACCCCAGCTGAACCGGCCGACCGACTGACGACGGCGCACGCGCGTAGCGCCCGCCCGGTCACGCCCCCGTGTGCGGGTGCTCGCACCTCCGCACGCCGGTTGACCAGGCGGTCGGGGAACGGATCCACCGGGGATACCCGCAGTGACCCGATCATGCGAACCCAGGAGTCTCCGGTGACCGAATCGCTTCCCCCGAGCGGCCTTCCGGCCGCGCCGACCGGACCGACCGTGGTGTTCGACGCCCCGTTCTCCGACCGTAGGCAGTGGGCGGCCGGCATTTCGTCCGCCTACCCACCGGGCGGCCTCAACCCCGACGACAACAAGCTGGACCATCTGGTCCCCGGCTACGGGCCGGAGGGGGACCGGTTCACCGCCGTCCGCGAGACCCCGCGCCGCTGGAAGACCCCGCTGGTGACCACCGAGAACACCGAGGGCGGCTTCGAACTGCGGCCGGGCGACCTGCTGGAGGCGCAGTGCCTGCTGCCGGCCGCGCAGGGCGTCTGGCCGGCGCTCTGGACCTGGGGCCGAGACGTCTCCCCGGGCCACCCGCAGCCGGGCCACGGCGAGGTGGATGTCTTCGAGTACCACGACGACCACCCGAGGATGCTGGAGCTGAGCAACCACGTCCGCCCCGGCAACCCGGCCTACCTGGACGGCTTGGTCACGCCGGGGCAGTGGCTCACCATCGGTTGCCGGTTCGGTGCCGACTCGGTGCACTGGTCGGTGGACGGCCGCGAAGTGTACGCCGACGGCCGGGGCGTGGGCCCCGCCTGGCGTGCCTGGATCATCGTCAACCTGTCCGTCGCGGGCGGGCAATGGGGCCACCGCAGACCTCGGGCAGACGTTCGCCAGCTCTCCTGGCGCTGCCGAGAGCTGCGAGTCCACCGCTGGAAGTGAACAGCCCAGCGGCCGGACCGGCGAGCTTGCTAGGTTCGCAGCATGTCGAACACCCTGCGCGTCATCGTCCACATCACCACTCGGCCCGGCCGAGGAGCCGAGCAGATCGCCGCATTCACCGCACTGGCACCGGTCGTTCGGGCCGAGGCCGGTTGCCTGCAGTACGACCTGCACACCGTGAACGACGACCCGGACCGCTTCGTCCTGCTCGAGGAGTGGGCCTCGGCGGAGGCCCTGCAGCAGCACGACGCCTCGGCCCACATGGTCGCCGCCGATGCCGCCAACAAGGCGTTCCGCGCCGGTCCGGCCGAGGTCGTCCTGCTCAGCCCGAATCCGGTGGCCTGACTCCGGTGGCCTGACTCCCGGCGGTCGGCCTCAGACCATCAGCGGCACCGGGTGGATCTCGTCGGCCGGGTGCCCGGTCCGCTCGTGGATCCGCTGGACCGCTTCCTTGGACGGCGCCTCGGACAGGCAGTACACGACGCCCGCCTCCGGATCCGCCCAGGCCTGCTCGAAGTGCACTCCCTCGTCGGCCTCGATGGCGAGGTCCGCCATGTGGGCCGCGCGGAGATCCTCCGCCGTGATGCCGGTCATGTTCTGGTGGACATCCATGAACTTCGCCATCGTCCCAACACCTCCGGAGTCCGTCGGCCGGCCCGGCCGGGCACGGCCTTCCCTGACTCCAGGGTGCGCCGCCCCGGACGGCTCGGCACGACAGCATCGCCCGGCGCCGGGCCAGGTCCGTACGGGTGGACTCGCCGCGCCGGTGTCGGGGTTGACCGGGTGCGGGGCCGGGGCGGGTGATGACGTGGGCCTCGCAAGGTCCCCGCCCACCGGAAGAGGCCCCGCCATGCGCCGTGTCCGCGCCCGTCGACTCGCCACCGCCCTGCTCGCCCTCGCCACTCTGGCCCCGCTCGCCCTGACCTCGCCCGCTGCCCAGGCGCTCCCCCGGACAACAGCCGTCACCCGGAGCGCCCACCCGGCCGGCGCTCCCCACCAGGAGCTCGATCCCGCTCTGGTGGCCCGCCTCGACGAGGCGATCGCGAGCACCCGCCAGGAAGCCGGCATCCCCGGCGTGACGGTCGGCCTGTGGCTGCCCGGCCGGGGCACCTACATCCGCTCGACCGGGGTGGCCGACACCGCGACCGGTACACCGATGACGCCCGATCTCAACATGCGGATCGGCAGCGAGACCAAGACCTTCACCATCACCGCCCTGCTGGAGCTGGTGGACGAAGGCCTGGTCGGGCTGGACTCCCCGATCTCCGCCTACCTGGACTGTGTCCCCGACGGCGAGCACATCACGATCCGTCAGATGGCCGAGATGCGCAGCGGCCTGTTCTCGTACACCGCCGACGACGACTTCGTCCACGACCTGCTCAGCGACCCGACCCGGCCCTTCACCCCGCCGGAGCTGCTGGAGTACGCCTTCCGCCACCCGAACGTGTTCGCACCGGGCTCGGCGTTCCAGTACTCCAACACCAACACCGTCCTGCTCGGCCTGGTGGTGGAGAAGCTCAGCGGGATGCCGCTCGCCGACTTCATCCAGCAGCGCGTGACCGGCCCGGCCCACCTGCACCGCACCTTCCTCGCGGCGGGCACCGAGTTCCCGGAGCCRCACGCGCACGGGTACACCCGGCAGACGCTGTCCGGCGAGGTCGCCGACACCACGGACTGGAACCCGAGTTGGGGCTGGGCGGCCGGTGCGATGATCTCCGACCTGCACGATCTGCACCACTGGGCCAAGGTGGTGGCCACCGGCACCCTGCTCTCCCCGGCCACCCAAGCGCAGCGGGAGAAGTTCCTTTCGATCCCCGGCTTCGACGATGCCGGGTACGGACTGGGCCTGTTCCGGACCCACGGCTGGGTCGGGCACAACGGCTCGCTGCCCGGCTACCAGAGCGTGACGATGTACCTGCCGGAGCAGGACGCCACCATGGTGGTCCTGCTCAACACCGACATCCCGCACGCCGGTTCGGCACCGAGCACGCTCATCGCCCACGCGGTCACCTCGATCGTCACCCCGGACAACGTCTACCAGCTCCCGTCCGAGAACTGACCGGGTTCACTCCGGCCCAGCAAAGGAGTTGAGCGTGATGTGGGCCAGGGCCTTGTCGTCGTGGATCTTGCCGCGGGGCCACTTCATCGCGCCCTGGTCCCCGGCCTCCGCCTCGTGGACCGCGTCGACCAGCCACTGCGGGCCGGCCCGTCGGCAGTCCTCCACCAGGGTGGCCCAGCCCGCGAGTTGGTAGTCGTCCACCAGGGAGCTGACTCCGTCGGTGGCCAGCAGCACGTCGGTGAGGTCGGCCAGCGGCCAGGAGGCGGTCACGGCGTGCAGCCCGGCCTCCGGCTCCGCCTCCGCGATCCAGTAGCCACCTTCGCGGTTGATCACCGTGTACTGGAACTCCCGTAGTTCCTGCATCAGTTCACGGTGCCGCGGGTCGAAGCCGGACCCGGCCGCCAGTCGGTTCCGGTACTCGGCCAGCTGCGGGCGGGGCGCGACCAGGTCGGCCAGGCGGTCGTCCCGCAGTTCGTGCACCGCACCGTCCCGGCCGTACGCGACGACGGGGCTGTCGCCGAGCACCGCCGCGTCCAGTCGGTCGCCGCTGCGGCGCAGCACCGCCACGGTTGCGGCCGGGCTCCGGCCCGGGAGCAGCCGGTGTTCGGCGGCGACCGCGCGGATCGCCTCGGCCAGCACCACCCGCAGGTCCGGGCCCGCACCGTCGCCGAACGCGCGGGCGAGCTCCGCGCCGAGGGTGCGGGCGTACCAGCCGCCCCGGGGCTCGTCGCCGGTCACCGTGGACACACCGTCGAGGACGATCACCGCATCCGGCAGCACCACGATGTGATCCTCGGTCAGCCGCCCCGGGGTGCCCGGCCGTTCACCCGTGCGCACCACCCAGCCCGCGCCGCCCTGCTGTCCGTCCACCCTGCACTCCTGTCCGATCGCCGTTCCGCGTTCAACCAACGAATACTGAACGGCCCCTTGACGCCTTGACACTCCATGGATTCACTGGACCCGGCAGGCCCGCCCCCACCCTACGGGCCCCGTCCCCCACCCCGGCAGCACCGCACGGTGTCCAGCCCTTCCGCATCGTGGGAGCGCTCCCACCGTTCTCTGCCGGGCCCGCAGCAGAGAGGACCGCGACGTGCTCCACCCCGTACGCCGCCTGCGCGATGCCCTGTTGACCATCGCCCTCGCGTCGACCGCACTCATCGCCCCCGGCGCCGCCGCCCAGGCCGCCACTACACCCACCACCAGCGTCTCCACCGCCGGTGCGACCGGCTCCGGCTACTGGCACACCAGCGGCCGGCAGCTCCTCGACGACGGCAACCGCCCCGTCCGGATCGCCGGTATCAACTGGTTCGGCTTCGAGACCGCCAACTACGTCCCGCACGGACTCTGGTCCCGGGACTACAAGAGCATGATCGACCAGATCAAGTCGCTCGGCTACAACACCATCCGGCTGCCCTACAGCGACGACCTCTTCAGCGGCACCTCGCCGGTCAGCCTCAACACCTCGGGCGGCCTGAACGCCGACCTTCAAGGACTGAACTCACTCCAGGTGATGGACAAGATCGTCGACCAGGCCGCAGCAACCGGACTCAAGGTGATCCTCGACCGCCACCGCCCGGACTCCAGCGGGCAGTCGGCGCTCTGGTACACCGCCGCCGTGCCCGAGTCCGCCTGGATCAGCCACCTCACCAACCTGGCCACCCGGTACGCGGGCAAGCCCGCCGTGATCGGCATCGACCTGCACAACGAGCCGCACGACCCGGCCTGTTGGGGCTGCGGCGACCCCGCCCTCGACTGGCGCCTCGCCGCCGAACGGGCCGGCAACGCGGTGCTCGCAGCCAACCCGCAGCTGCTGGTCTTCGTCGAGGGCAACCAGACCTTCAACGGCAGCTCGTACTGGTGGGGCGGCAACCTCCAGGGCGCCGGCCAGTACCCCGTCCGGCTCAACGTGGCCGATCGGCTGGTCTACTCCGCGCACGACTACGCGACCAGCGTGGCTCAGCAGAGCTGGTTCAGCGACCCGTCCTTCCCGGCCAACCTGCCGGGCGTCTGGGACCGCAACTGGGGCTACCTGTTCCAGCAGAACATCGCCCCGGTGTGGGTCGGCGAGTTCGGCACCACCCTGCAGTCCACCGTCGACCAGAAGTGGCTGAAGGCGCTGGTGCAGTACCTGCGGCCGACGGCCCAGTACGGCGCGGACAGCATCAGCTGGACGTTCTGGTCCTGGAACCCCAACTCCGGTGACACCGGCGGCATCCTGAACGACGACTGGACCACCGTCAACACCACCAAGGACGCCTACCTGACGGACGTCAAGGCCCCCGGCTTCGGCCCGGTCGGCGGTGGCGGTGGCGGTGACGTGCAGGCACCGTCCGCACCCGCCGGGCTCGCCGTGACCGGCAGCACCGCGAGTACGGTCTCGCTCTCCTGGACCCCCTCGACCGACAACGTCGGCGTCACCGGGTACGACGTCTACCGTGGCGCGACCCTGGCCGGTACGGCGACCGGCACCTCGTACACCGACACCGGCCTGACCGCCGCCACCACGTACTCCTACACCGTGCGGGCCAGGGACGCGGCCGGCAACGTCTCGGCCGCCTCCGCCGCCGTCAGCACCACCACGGGCGGCAACGGCGGCGGCAACGCGGGCTGCACGGCGGGGTGGCACCTGGACAACCAGTGGACCCCGGGCTTCACCGCCACCGTCACGGTGACCGCCACCACTGCCACCAAGTCCTGGACCGTGCACTGGACTTGGCCGAACGGCCAGCAGCTCACCAGCTCCTGGAACGCCACCACCCAGCAGACCGCAGGCTCGGTCACCGCAACCAACCTGGCGTACAACGGCACGCTGACACCCGGCAGTTCGACCTCCTTCGGCCTACAGGGCACCTGGACGGGCGCCAACACGGCCCCGGCCCTCACCTGCACGGCCACCTGACCGTCCGACACCCGGTGGCGGGGCACCACCCCGCCCCGCCACCGCCCCCACCCGAACCGGCTTAGGCCGCCCTACAGTTCGTCCTCGTAGGGGTCGCCGTAGGCCGCCTGCCGGAAGGCCACTTCGTCTTCGTCCTGTTGGCTCGGCAGACTCCACGTGTGCGGCCAGGGATTGTCGATGGGCCCCGTCATTGCTGTGTCCGGACACGCAGAGCCTGGACCGACCATTCGAACACTGGAGCCAGACTCTCCGGGGCCGACCAGTCGTTGACCACTGCGAGCAGCTGGAGGTATCGCTCTCTGCGGGGGTCGTTCACGCTCTCCAGCCGAGTCGCCAGCCGGCGGCGAAGCTCGAGGTCGTCGGGGAGACTCAGGAGGTGCGCGTAGTGATCCGTGAGCGCCGCGACGACGGGATCGGCCTGGGGCGAGGCAGGGTCGATGCCGGCGGTCAGGGCCGGGCCGACCTGGTCACGGACGATTGCGGGGAGGTCGCGGCGCGGGCCCGTGGTGCTTCGGGCCTGCTCGGCTGCCTGGTCCTCGGCCATCCGGCGCACGCAGACTCGGAAATCCGGGTCCTGGGACAGTTCGGCCAATTCCACCCACGCCTGAATCTGCTCCGCCTCCGGGTTGTCCGGCAGCTCCGGGGTCATCGAGCGCATGGCCCCCGCGAACACGGGCGCGGCGTCCAGACCGCCGAAGACGGCGTCGAGGAAATCGTCGATCAACTGTCGGCGTTCGTCCTCGGAGAGCTGGGCAAGCCTGTGCATAATATCCGTCTCCTCGGGGGTTGACCCGCGTTTGGCCACCGCCGTCAGCACCGCGCGCCGCAGGCGCAGGGTGCTGATCTGTACCGCCAGCGCTTCGGCGTGCGCTGCGGCGACCTCGGGAAATGAGAGCTCCCGGTCCATGACCTTCCGGATCGTGGGAAGGTCCAGTCCCAGTTCGCGCAGGGTTCGCACGAGGTCCAGGCGTGCAGCGGCAGCGATGTTGTAAAGGCGGTAGCCGGCCGGGCTCCGGTCGGTCGGCGCCACGATTCCGCGATCGGAGTAGAACCGGATGGTCTTGACCGTGAGGCCGGTCCGCCGGGCCAGTTCGCCGATCGAGTAGAGCGTGTCGTCGTCCATGCCCCCACCTTCGGGTCTCCCCCTGGTGGAGACTCAAGCCCATCAGTCTGCCGACAGCCAACCACTCCTCGTCCCTGACGGGTAACCGGCCGGCAAGCGTCGCCATGCTCCGCGACGGCGCCTTCTACGAGTCCCGGTGCGCTGCCTGACTGTCCGTACGGTCCCGACGGGTGACGTTTCGTGCGGGTCGGCGGTCACCAGGCCGGTGTCCGGATCCTCCCGGCCGATACTGCCGACATGACAGCCACCCGCCCGACGCCGCTGCTGCGCCTCGCCGCCGTCACCGCCGTCACCGCGCTCCTCGCCCTCGGTTCCCCCGTCACCGCCACCGGCGCCGCAGCGAGCGACGGCAGCCACCGCCGACCCTGCGTCAGTTCCCCGGTGCCCGGCGGCGGCCCCGCTCTGGACGTCCTGCGGATCGCCGAGCAGGCCAAGGCGGAGCTGGACCTCAAGTCCGTGATCCTGCGGGTCACCGACCACGGCCACGAGGTCGTCACCGCCGCGCTCGGCGAGTCGATGACGGGTGTCCCGGCCGACCCCGCCATGCACTTCAGGAACGGCAACATCGCGATCAGCTACCTGGGCACGGCGCTCCTGCGACTGGTCGACGAGGGCACGGTCGGCCTGGACGATCCGGTCGCCCGGTGGCTGCCCGACCTGCGGCACGGCGACCGGATCACCCTGCGGATGCTCGCCGACTCCACCTCGGGACTGGTCGACTACGTCACCGCCTCCGGCTTCTCCGAGGCCGTCTACGCCGACCCGTTCCGCCACTGGACGCCCGAGGAGCTGGTGGCCATCTCGACGGGTAAGGAGCAGTGGTACGACCCGGGGACCAACTGGAGCTACTCGCACGCCAACTTCGTCCTCCTCGGTGCCGCCCTGGAGAAGATCACCGGGACTCCGCTGGACGTCCTGCTCCAGCAGAAGATCATGGGCCCGCTGGGCCTGACCGAGACTCGCAACAGCTTCACGCCCGACATCCCGACGCCCGTCCTGCACGCCTTCACCGCCGATCGCGGGACGTACGAGGAGTCCAGCTTCTGGAACCCCTCGTGGACCACCGCCCCCGGCGCGGTGCAGACCACCGACATCTGCGACCTGACCCGCTCGGCCGCCGCCATCGGCTCGGGCGAGCTGCTCTCCCCGGCCGCCTACCGGGAGTTGCTGAACCCGGGGACGGTGGGTCTGGGCCATTCGACCGAGAAGTGCCCGGAGACGGTCTGCCTCACGCAGACCGAAGCCACCCACTACGGGATGGGCCTGCTCGTCCTGAACGACTGGGTCTCCCAACACCCGTTGTTCTTCGGCTACTCCGCCTCCCAGAACTACCTTCCGTGCGACCACCTGGCCATCGCCGTCTCAACCACCGACGGCCCCCACGCCCCGGGCGGCCACAGCGCCCACACGATCGCCCAGCGGATCTCCGCCGCCCTCGCCCCGGACCACCCCATCCCCGACTTCGGCTGAACCTCACCGACCGTCAGCCCGGTCCGGCGCGCCGGCGCCCCGATCGTGAGGAGTCCGTCGTCGGCCATGCCCCCACCTTGGCGTCTCCCGATGCGGGAGACTCAAGCATGGACTCTCGTTTTCTTGGCATCGCCGAACTGGCCGAAACCCCGTCCGTGGCGGTCGTGGTCGACGTGATGCGTGCCTACACCGTGGCCGCCTGGGCCTTCGCCCGGGGAGCGGAGAAGATCGTGCTGGCCGAGTCGCTGGACGAAGCCCTGGCGCTCAAGTCCCGCCATCCGGACTGGGTGGCGCTCAAGGACGGTCCGGCCGCGCCCGGCTTCGACCTCGTCAACTCGCCGGGCCTGCTGCGCTCTGCCGACCTCGGCGGACGGACCGTTGTGCAGAAGACCACGGCGGGGACGGTCGGCGCCCTCGCCGTCAAGGAGGCGTCGCTGGTGCTGTGCGCCGGCTTCGTGGTGGCGGAGGCAACGGCTCGGCTCCTGCGGACTCGCGGGAGTGACAGCGTCACGTTCGTGGTCACCGGCGAAGACGGCCAGGCCGACGAAGACCTGGCGTGTGCTCAGTACATCGCCCGGAGGGCCACCGAGGCCGAGACGGATGCTGCCGAGTTCGTCCGCCGCGCCGCCGGGTCCCGTGCCGCCACCGAGTTGGCGGAGGGGGTGCGCCAGGGAGTGCATCCCGACGACATCGCGCTCTGTCTCGAGGTCGACCGGTTCCCCTTTGCCATGGTGGCGACCTTGGAAGGCTCGCTCATGGTCCTGCGTCCACGCGCGATGCCTGCACCGGCTGACGCGGACCCGGCCTGAGCGAGCGCCTGTCAGGACAGTTGCTCGCGCGCCTGGCTCAGCGCCGAGGCGAACCCGGCCGCCACCTCCACCGGGTCGGTGCCCTGGGCCTCCACCTCGGTGTAGCCGCGCGGCTGCCGCTCGATCCGGATCCGGCAGGGTAGCGCGGTGTAGGAGCCGGACTCGAACTCCCAGCGCAGCCGCTGCCCGGCCCACTCCCCGCTGAGCGAACCGTCCTGCTCGACCGTGGCCAGCAGGTAGTGGACGGTCCGGCAGTCCGGTACGCGGTCCCAGACCGGGCTCGGGCCGGCCCACTCGTCGGGCTGCTCGACCAGGCGGGCATAGTCCTGCGCGGGGGCGTCCTCACCGATCTGGGAGTTCCACAGCGCGGTGATCTCGTCGGCGATCGCCCGGGTCGCGACGCGCAGGGTGTGGACACCCGCCCGGAGGACGTACCCGGGCTCGGGCTCCGCCCCCGACGCCGTGGGGCTCTGCGGGTTGTCGGTCACGCTCTGATCCTCCCTCAGAAATGCCGTCGGCCTGCTGTTCAGCGCGCCGTCGTCCCACCCGGGCGTACTCCGTCGACGACGAGCGCCAGCAGCCGACCGGCCTCGGCCGCGCCGTCCGGATCGTGCTCGGTGGCCAGCGCGATGGCTCCGACCAACTTGAGCAGCTGGACGACGGTGACCTCGGGGCGCACCGCGCGGACCTGCTGCGCCTGCACGAGCAGTTCGCCCCCGGCGTTCACGATCATCGCGTGGCAGGTCTCCCCCAGCGTCGGGTCGCCTGCGCCGGTACCGGGCATCAACGCTGCCCCGAGGCCCCTGTTGGTCGCGGCGTGTGCGCCGACGGCGTGCAGCCAGCTGACCAGTGCGTCCCCCGGTTCGGACCCGGCGGCCAGCTCGGTGGCCTTGGCGCAGAGGGTCTCCACCCGGTCCCTGAAGACGGCTTCCAACAGCGCCTGCCGGGACGGGAAGTGCCGGTGGAGGGTGGCCGAGCCGACCCCGGCGTGCCGGGCGATCTCCTCCAGGGAGGCCTCGGTGCCGTGTTCGGCGACCGCCGCTCCGGCAACGGCCAGGATCCGGTCGTGGTTGCGCCGCGCGTCGGCGCGCAGGGGCCGCTTCGGCGCTTGCGCGGTGACGTCCTGGGACACGGGAGCTCCTGACGGCTTGCCAACCGGGGTGGTCCTCCATATCGTACCGAAAGCAGAAACGGGGGACCACCCCACTTAGTGCTCCGGGAGTGACAGTGGACAGCAACGGAAGGCCCGAGCTCGGGCGGATCGGGATCTGGGCGGGCGAACTCGACGACTGCACGGCCGCCGACGCCCGCGAGGCGGTGGCCACGGTCGAGGACCTCGGCTTCGGCACCCTGTGGTTCCCCGAGACCGCCGGACGCGAAGCGATGACCCAGGCCGCGATGCTGCTGTCGCAGACCCGGCGGATCGTGGTGGCGGCCGGCGCTGCGGACATCTACGCGCGGGACGCCGTCACAACGGCCGCCGCGCAGCGCACACTTGAGGAAGCCTTCCCCGGGCGCTTCCTGCTCGGGCTCTGGGACAGCCACCCCACCTTGGCCGAACAGGTCCGCGGCCACCGTTTCGGTCCCCCGCTGCCCACCATGCGCGCCTACCTCGACGCACTGGACACCGCACCGTTCGGACCGCCCGGCACCGCGCCCTCGCCCCATCGCGTACTGGCGGCCCTGGACCCCGCCATGCTCGCTCTCGCAGCCGAACGGGCCTGGGGCGCCCAGGTGTTGGGCATGCCGGTCGAGCACACCCGCACCGCCAGGGCCGCCCTGGGCCCCACGGCGCTGCTCGCCGTCACCCAGCTCTGCGTACTCGGCCCGGACCGCGCACGCACTGCCGGACCCGCCCGCAGCACCACGGTCGCGGCACTGCCCAACCGCCGCGCCCTGCTGCGCGATCTCGGGTACGAGGTCGTCGACCCGCCCGGCGACCGGCTGGTCGACGCGATCGTGGCCCACGGCACCGCCGAGGACATCGCCCGCCGCGTCCACGAACACCTCGACGCCGGGGCCGACCACGTCAGCCTCCATCTCCTCACCGCCACGCCCGGCACCCCGCCCACCAGGCAGTGGCAGCAGCTCGCAGCGCACCTCCTGCCCTGATCCGACGGATCGTCAACGATGCCGGTGCGGAAGCCAGTTCGAGCACCGGCGGCCAGGCCGGCTCAGCGATCCGCCCAGTGCGGGCAGACCGGCTGGTGCCACCGGGTCCGCACGACGGTGCCGCCGAGCAGCCGGTGTTCGCTGCTCCAGGTCCGGCAGCACTGCGGCCGTACCGGCGGGATCTCACGCCTGGGAGCCGGAGTCGGGTGCAGCGGGGCCGGGTACACCGGGGCCGGACCGGCCGCGAACAGTCCACTGCTCGGAGTGGTGGCCGACGAGGGTCGGGCACCGTGGCGGCGCCTGCGCGCCGAAGGGGAGGAAGTCGTCACATCCAGCCCCTCCCACCAACGGCCACCTCCCAACCCGCCCGTCACCCGAACAGGCGACGGCCACGGCGGCGCGGCAGCGCCGGCCCGCGGTCAGTCGTGGTGGGCACCGAGTTCGTCCAGGTAACGCAGCCGCCGGATGCAGGCCCGGGCCCCGAACTCGGCGGTGTAGACGTCGACTTCGCCGCCCGCCTGGACCCATCGCCCGGCCTGCCAGTCCACCACCGCCCAGGCCTCGCGGCCCTGGTCGTCGGGGGGCATCCGCACCACCTCGTACCGAGGCGCAGCCCCGGCCGCCGGCGGATCGTCAGCAGGCCGGGCTACCGTCCCGGAGAGCTCGGGGCGCACCTCGGACCGTGGCAACAGGCTTTCTGGGCCCCCGCTCGTCATGCTCACCACAGTAGAGGAACGGCGTCGCTGACACTGTGTCAATGGATCACTCCACACAAACAGGCCCACAGGCGTCGCGCCCGGGCTGTGATCAACCTGTCGATCGGCCCCCATCCGCATGAGTGAATTCCCGGTTTCGTGGTGTGACCGCCGCCATACCTGGCTAGAACCCCACCCGTGACCTTCGGAAGTACGTATACGGCGTACCCGCCGGGGTTGTGCCGGGCTACCGGCAGCACGCTCTCCCTGAGTCTTCCCGAAGGAGAAGGGCCTCATGAGCAACAGCATCACGGGCGAAGCGCCATCCGGGCTTCGCGCCGACATCCGGCACCGGTCCGATGGCAGCCACCGGATGTACGGCATCCATCTGCGCTGGCAGATCGGGGACAACACGCCCGACCACCCGAGCTGGCCCCCGCCGGAGGACTGGAACAACGGCGACGCGCCCTACCCCCACCGGTACGAGGTGTGGGTGAACGGCGAGGCGAGGCAGACCGTCGACCTCCACTGGCGGGCCTGGGACTGGTCCCCGTCCAACACCCACTGGGTGGATCTGGGTGAGAACCCGGACGCCGAATACCGCGTGAAGATCCGCGCCAGGGTGGCCGGCCAGTACACCCCGTTCACCAACGAGGAGACTGTCCAGCGGGACGACGCCCAGCCGTGGTCGGCTCCGGCACCGCCGCGCAACGCCCCGGCCGCCACTGATGCCTCCGCTGCCTCGCCCCGGCACGGCACCGTCGACCACCCGCGCAGCCGGGCCGCTGCGGCGATCCGGGACGAGGACTCCTCCCCGATCTGTGTCGAGGCACGGCGGGCGAACACCAGCACGGACTGGCACGAGGTCCTGCCGGGCCGCGAACGGATGCTTGCCGACTACCCGTGGAACAACGACCTGCGCTACCTGGAGTACCGCAAGTTCTTCGAGGGCAACACCGTCGCTTCCACGGGCAACAAGGCGTACCAAGGTCTTGACCTGGTCCCGGACGACAGCCTGGGCGACTGGCCCGTGACCGTCCTGGACGCCGGCTCCGCCAGTCACACCTTCGTCTACGACTACATGGCCTATCACGACGGCGACTCCTGGTCGCAGCGGTGGTTCATCACCCGTCAGGGCTGGCACCCGACCGACGGCCTGTCCTGGGAGGACCTGGACTCCACGCCGTTCCTGGTCGAGGTCCAGGGCGCCGCACGGGAGGAGGACTCCACCAGCTGGGAGTTCTCGACCCTCCCGCACCGAACCGGTCGCGCCGCGATCGTCCACGTCTGGGGTGGCCACGGCGGCCCCGACACACCCGACGGCGGTAACGGCGGCAAGACGGGCGAGTTCTTCCTGTCCGTGTGCGACGTGAACTTCCAGTAGGGCAGCAGGGCATGGGTTGAACCCGACCGGGTCCGGCCTGTCCCCTGTCCACCCTCGTGACCTGCCCGGCCGGATGGCCGGGCCAGCCCGAGCCGCTGCAGGCCGTCCAGCACGGCGGGCAGCGCGTCCACGGTGCCCTGATGACCCATGTGCAGCGCCACGACCGAGCCGCCCCGCACCGAACGGAGCAGCCGCCGCTGCAGCAGGTCCGCGCCCGGGTCGCTGTAGTCACGCGGGTCCACGTCGAAGGACAGGCAGTGCTCGTACCCCACCAGCCGGGCCTGCTCCCGCACCATCGAGTTAGCGTACTGGGTCGCCGACGGCCGGAACCAGCGTCCGATCGAACCGGTCAGCCTGCGCAGGCGCTCGGCGCACTCCGCTATCTCCGCATGCGCCTGATCGGGGGTCAGGGCGATGATGTCGAGGTGGTTCTGGGTGTGGTTGCCGAGTTCGTGACCGCCGCGCAGGATGCGTTCCGCCATCTGGGGCTGCTGGTCCAGCCAGCGGCCCACCGCCAGCACCGTCAGCCGCACGCCGTGCTGCTCGGCCCGCTCCAGCAGCGCCGTCGCCTGGGCGGGGTCGCCCTCGCCGTGGAAGGTCAGCGCGACCTCCGCACGACCGCGCGGCCCGCTCACCACCTCCCCCGGCGTTCCCGGTGCGAGCGGCGCCACCACCGGGACCACGGCGGCGGGCGGCGACGCCACCGGCGTGGGCGTGGGCGCGGCGGCCGCTCCGGTCGGGGTGGGCGACGGGCGGAGCGAGTACCCGGCCGAACCTTCCGGCGGGTCCACCGGCCCCGGGCCACCCGTGCTCCGGGTCGGGCCGGGCGCACACGCCGACAGCGCGCCGACGGCGGTCACGGCGGCAAGCCGGGCGGCGGTGCGCAGCACAGAGCGACGGTCAGCAGTCATCGCGACCAGCATAAGGACAGCGAAACACCCGTACGAATCGGAGGCACCCGACCGGACCAGTGCCGCCCGCTCGACTTGGCCGAACTCCGTCATCATGACCGAATATTGACCATTTTGCGGGCGAGTCGTGGGCCACCGCGCTCCTATCGTCGGCCGCATGCCCCCACAGCTCCGCCGACCGGCCGCCGCCACGCTCCCCGTCCTGCCCTACCGCAAGCCCACCCGGGGCCGCGACTACTGGGTCCTCGACGACGTACTGCCCAACATCGACGAGGTCCGCGCCCGCTGCCTGGCGGTCGAGCACTGGGACGAGGGCTACCCGCACAAGCCCGAGGCCTGGCCGGGCCTGCGCACCATGCCGGGACTGCTGCCCGCCGAGCTGGCCCACATCGAGGCCCAGGTCCGGAAGGCCACCGGCGCACCTCGGGTCTGGGCCCTCACCGAGGCCGAGGGCGGCACCTTCAACCACAACTGCGTCCAGGTGGTCGGAGCGGGCGAGTGCGAACCCCGCCCGCACACCGACTCCCGCGCCCTCTGCCGGTACGCCGCCGTCCTCTACCTCAACCCCGACGTACCCAAGCAGTGCGGCACCAGCTTCTACCGCCAGAGTTTCCCCGGCGGCCGCCTCGGCGGAAACCTGGTCACCGCCCCGCACAACAACCTGGTCGACGCCCTCGGCACCCGCTTCGTCCCCGCCGACTCCTTCACCGAGGACGTCGCGGTCCCGCACCGCTACAACCGGCTCCTCCTCTACACCGCCAACATGATGCACACCGCCAGCGCCTACTGGGGCAGCACCCTGGAGGAGAAGCGCATGACGGCCGTCTTCTTCTGGATGGCCTGACCCGACCGCGGCCTGCCGTCGGGACGGTCAGAGCACGTCGTCGAACTCCCGCAGCAGCCGGGCCTTGGCGCGGGCGCCGACCACCGACCTGACCGGTTCGCCGTTGCGGAAGAGCATCATCGTCGGCATCGAGAGCACCGCGTAGGTGGCCTGGGTCTGCGGATTGCGGTCCACGTCCAGCTGCACCACCTTGAGCCGGTGCGCCTCCTCGCGGGCGATGTCGGCCAGCACCGGCGCCATCATCCGGCACGGCGGGCACCAGTCGGCGGTGAACTCCACCAGCACCGCTCCCTCGGCCGCCAGCACCAGCTCGGCGAAGGTCTCGTCCGTGACCGCGTCCACCCCTGTGATCTGCACTGCTGTCCCCTTAACTCGTTTACTCGGTTTCCTGTACGACGGCCGGCGGCCGGACCGTCAGCTCGCAGAGCGGCGGCCGGTCGACGGCGGTCGCCAGCGCGTCCCGCGACTCACGGGCCCGGGTCAGCTGGGCCCCGACCTGCTCGCGGACCTCGTGGAGCCGGGCGATGCACTCGTCCAGCTCGGCGAGCTTGCGCTCGTAGACCTCCAGCGAGGCCGGGCAGGAGTCGCCCTCCGGGTGGCCCGCCTGGAGGCACTCGACGAACGGCCGGGTCTCCTCCAGGCCGAACCCGAAGTCCTGGAGGGTGCGGATCTGCTGGAGCAGCCGCAGGTCCTCCTGGCTGTACGCCCGGTAGCCGTTGCCGGACCGCCGGGCGGGCAGCAGGCCCAGCTGCTCGTAGTACCGCAGCGTCCGGGTTGTCGTGCCCGCCCGCTCGGCCAGCTCACCGATCCGCATCACCCGCTCCTTCCGGGGTGCCTCTCCGCACCGCCTGGGACGACGGTAGACCTTGACCCTGACGTCAACGCCAGCGCCCCGAAACGGCTACAGCCCGGAACCGCCGCACCGGCCCGGTGGTGCTCAGTTGTCCTCGGTGCTGTCGGACTCGGCCTCCGCCGCCGCGCTCTCGGCGGCGTCGATCTTCTGCTGCATGTCCTGGACCTGGGCATCGTCGGCCCCCGCCGACTGGCCCGCCCGGTCGGGTGTGCCCTGGCTCCCGCCGGTCGGCCCGCAGCCGGTGAGCGTCAGGACCGCGAAGGCCGCGAAGGCGGCCGCTCCGAGGCCGAGGTGACGGCGGGTCACTTGGCCGGGGCCTGGGTGTAGCCCTGGGCCGCGCACCAGGTGGCGACGGCCTTGAGGTCGTTCTGGCGGGTCTGCAGCGTGGGCAGCAGGTTCTTCCGGAACGTCAGCCGGCCGCTGAGCAGGGTCTGGATCTCGGTGTGGCCGGCGGCCTTCGCGTTGGCCACCCGCTGCTCCATCCGGGCCACCGAACCGTTGACGGTCGCGTCGCCCTTCAGCCGGGTCAGCGAGGCGTTGATGCGCTGCTCGGTCTTGGGCAGCCGCTTGCAGACGGACTTGGCGCCGTCGCCCTTCGGTGCGGTCGCGGGCTTGGTCTCGGCCTGCGCCGGCACGGCCACCAGCAGCGTGCCGGCCAGCGCGAGTGCTCCGGTGAGGACGGCCTTGCGGTTGCTGAGCATGGCTGGATCTCCTTCAGCGACAGGTGTGTTGGGCCCGTGGCCGGGCCGATCGTGAGGAGGGTAGCGCCGCTTCTTGTGGATTCCTTGTGAGCCGCTCGGGCCCTCGGGCCCGGCCGGCGGCCCGTCAGGACCGGTCACCGGCCAGCCAGTCCCGGCGCATCGAGAGCTGTACGGGCAGCTCCAGCGTCGGCGCGTCGGGGCGCAGCAGCGGCAGCCGCACCTCGAATCGGCTGCCCGTCCCGCCCGGCCCGGGGGCGACCGTGACGGTGCCCCGGTGCAGCGCGGCCTGCTGGGCCACCAGGGTCAGCCCGAGCCCGGAGCCGGGGCTGTCCGGGCGGCGGTGGAACCGAGTGAAGACCGCCTGCCGCGCCGCCGGCTGGATGCCGGGGCCGCAGTCGTCCACGGTGAGCACCGCGTACTCGCCCTGGGTGCTCAACCGTACGGCCACGGTGGCGGGTCGGTCCGGCAGGTGGCCGTGCACCACGGCGTTGCCGAGCAGGTTGGCGAGCAGGATCCGCAGTCCGCTCTCCCAGCCGAACACCCCGACTTCGGCCGGGCTCTCGGCGGTCAGCCGGATCTCGGGGTGCCTTCGCCGGGTCTCGCCGGTCGCGTCCCCGACCAGGTCGGCCAGGTCGATCGGGGCGAACGCCGACACCTCCACCAGGTCGCCCTGGGCCAACGTCCGCAACGCGGTGAGCAGTTCCTCCAGCCGGGCGTGGTCCGCGCGGAGATCGCGGACCACCTCGGCGCGCTCCCCGGCGGGCAGGTCGGGGTGCGCCGCCAGTACGTCCAGGTCGGTCCGCATGCTGGTCAGCGGGGTGCGGAGCTCGTGCGAGGCGGCGGAGGAGAACGACCTGGCGGTGTCCAGCGCCTGGGCCGTCCGGGCCGCCTGCTCGTCGTAGCGGGCCAGCAACACGCTGATGGCGGTGGCGAGTTCGTCGACCTCGGTGATCCGGCTCCGCCCGGGGGCGGACGCTGCGGCGAAGGCGGCGGCCCCGGCCTGCGGGTCGAGTTCGGCGGCCCGGCGGCTCAGCCGCCGGATCGACAGGGTGGCCCGCCGGGCCAGCCCGAGCGCGACCAGCCCGGAGACCGGCGCGGCCAGCACCGAGACCAGCAGCACCCGACGGCGTACGGCGGCGAGCTGCGGTCCGTCGGCGGCGTACGGCGCGATCAGCCACAGCGTGCCTGGCGCCGTACCGTCCACCCGAACGGTCAACACCCGCCAGGCGTCACCGTGTTCGCGTACGGTGACCGGCCCGCCGGGCAGGCTGGGCAGCCRGGCCGGGTCGGTCGGGGACGGGCCGCCGGCCAGCACCACGACACCGTCCGCAGCAACCACCCGTACCCCGGAGTCGAGCGCGTCGCCGAGGACGCGGCGGCTCTGGTTCTGCTCCACCTTGGGCCGTCCGCCGCGGTCGGCGTTCAGCAGTGCACGGGCGGCGGGCAGCACGGCGCCGGCCCGCTCGTGCAGCCTGGCGTCCTGCTGGCCACGAAGATCCCGGTTGACCAGGCCGAGCAGCAGGGCGCCGGCGCCCAGCACCAGCAGCGGCACAACCACCGTGACCGACAGGGCGATCCTGCTGGAGAGCTTCACGAGCCGGCCTCCGTACCGGACGCCGTGCCCGGCCCGTCGGCAGGCAGCCGCAGGACGAAGCCGACGCCGCGCACGGTGTGGATCAGGCGCGGCCGCCCGCCCTCCTCCAACTTGCGCCGCAGGTAGCTGACGAAGGTGTCGACCGCGTCGGTGCGCACCTCGAAGTCGTAGCCCCAGACCCGGTCCAGCAGGGTGTCCCGGCTCAGCACGATCCCGGCGTTCCTGACCAGCTCCACCAGCAGCTCGAACTCCCGCCGGGTGAGGTTGAGTTCAACGCCGCCCTGGTGCACCTGCCGGGTCTCCTGACTGATCACCAGCGACCCCGCCCGGAGCGTCGTGGACGGCGGCGCGGGCCGTCGCCGGAGCAGCGCGCGCAGCCGCAGCACCAGCTCCTCCAGCGCGAAGGGCTTCACCAGGTAGTCGTCCGCCCCGGCCTGCAGGCCGCTCACCCGGTCCGCGAGTTCGTCCAGCGCGGACAGCATCAGTACCGGCGTCTCGTCGCCCTGCGCCCGCAGGCTGCGGCAGACCTCGGTGCCGGACCGGCCGGGCATCGAGACGTCCAGCACCAGCACGTCCGACGCCGCCTCGGCCAGCAGCCGCAGCGCGTCCGCGCCACTCTCCGCCGTCCGCACGGTGAAGCCGCTCAGCCGCAGCCCACGTTCCAGCGACCGGCGGATGGCCGCGTCGTCGTCCACCACCAGGACCCGTCCGGCGGTCATCGGCTCTCCTCCCGCCCCGGGGCCTGTGCGTCGCAGGGGCGCCCTACGCTCTCACGCCACCGGTCGCGTGCGTAGCCGGGGGTCGGGTGCCGGGGCACCCGAGGCCGTCAGTTCGCCGCCGGCGGCCACTCCCGCGCCAGCAGCCCGAAGACCACCTCGTCCTGCCGTCCGCCGGGAAAGGCCGCCGCCTCCCGCAGGATCCCCTCCCGGACGAACCCCAGGCGCTCGGCCACCTTCTGGCTCCGCGTGTTGGCGGGGACGGTGCGCAGCTCTACGCGGTCCAGTCCGAGCGGGCCGAAGGCGTGGTCGAGCAGCGCGGTGACCGCCCGGGTGACCAGCCCGCGCCCCTCGAAGGCGGAGTCGAGCCAGTAGCCCACCTCCCCGCTGCGCGCGGGGCCGTTGATCAGCAGGTTGACCGCTCCCGCCAGGCGCAGGCCGTCCTCGGCCCGGACGGCGACGGCCAGCGGCAGTTCCGTTCCCGCCAGCCACCCCTGTCCTCGCAGCTCCAGATCCGCCCGGGTCGCGTGGAGCGTCGGGGGCCGGTCGAATCCCGGGAACCAGGACGCGAGCCGCTCGTGATTGGCCGTCAGCAACGCTTGGTACGGCTCCGCGATCGCCACTGTGCGCGGTATCAGGACTGCATCRTCCCCGAGCGGCCAGGTAAACAACTCAGCGGTCACAACAGGCACTTCTTCCCCCGGACAACAGCCGTCCCGCCATTCTAGAGCGGCTGCCGCCAGGACGCCCTGGAATTGGCGAACCCGAGGGCGGGACCGAGGACGGAAAAATGGCGGCGCCACGATCGGCATCTTGGAGGTGGAGATAGGAATCGAACCCATGTACACGGCCTTGCAAGCCGCTGCCTCGCCTCTCGGCCACTCCACCGGACGGTTCGGTTCCCAACCTAGACCGTGCCGCCGGCGAATTCCCGCCGCAACACGCCGAACCCTCCCCGCAATTGGACGAACTCCCCTTCGAATCAATCCGGAGATATCGACCACACCACCCCCACTGTCCTATTCGACCCCGCCTGTTGCGCCCGGCGACCACGTCCATCGGCGGGCCCACCGGTAACCTGGCGCGGCACCAGCGTCCGATCAGCGAGGATGGGATTCACGCGTGACCGTCAAGGACTCTCGGCCGACCTTTTCCGTGGGCCCCGTATTCACCGGACCGGCCACCCGATGCCAGTACAAGAGTCTGCCGCTGCGTGACCTGCCCCCGCTGGGCATCGTCCGCCAGGCCCGGCTGGCGATCGAGGACTCCCGCGAACGGCGCTCCGGCGTCCCGGCGCCCGGCAAGCCCTCGGCCTACTCGGCCGGGGACTGGGTGCGGGTCAAGGACGCCGATGCCGTCCGCGCGACGCTGGACGGCCAGGACCGGCACCGCGGCCTGTGGTTCACGGGCAGTCAGTGGTCGTACTGCGGCCGCACCTACCAGGTCGAGCACGTCGTGCGGCGGATGGTCGACGACCACTACCGGATGCGCCGGCTCTCCGCCACGACCAGTCTCAAGGGCGCGACCTGTCTCGGGGCGGACCGGTCCGAGGGCTGCGGGCTGGCCTGCGCCCTGCTGTTCCGGGACGAGTGGCTCGAGCCCTCCACCGAGGCGGCCGCCGAACTGCTGACGCCCGCCCGGTACGTGACGGTGCGCAGCCTCGAGCAGATCCGGGCCACCCTGGACGCCGACGGCCGGCTGCACGGTGTGCCGTTCCAACCGGGCATGGCGCGCTTCGCGGGCACTCGTCACGGGGCAACGCCGGTCCTGCACCGGTCACTGGCCCGCTGGCAGCGACCCGTCGGCGGCGACTGGTACGTGCTGGACAGCCTGCGCTGCGGCGGCGAGCCGTTGCCCCTCACCGGCTGCGACCGGCAGTGCGCGCTGCTCTGGCACTCCTCCTGGCTGCACCTCGACGTCACCCCTGGCGAGTAGCCCGAGCGCGGACGTCGTCCCCCGCCCCGACCTCCCTTGCCGGGACACCGACAAAACGGCAGGCTCCGTTCGCCTGTTCTTCACCTGAGAAGCGCGGCCGTGTCCACCGCCCCACTCCTAGGGTTGCGGGCGCCCGGACACCCCCTCCGCCTCGCCGACTCGCCCGAAGGACATCTGCCATGACGACGCCTCAGTCAGCTCCGTCCGCCCCCTCCCGTCCCCGCCGCAAGCTCACCGCCGTCGCCGCCGCCACCGCCCTGGCCGCCGGTTCGCTCGGCCTGTGGGCCGCCACCAGCGGCAGCGCGCAGGCCGTCGTCGGCCTGCCCGCCCCGGACCACGTGGTGGTCGTGGTGATGGAGAACCACGCCTACTCGCAGATCATCGGCAGCTCCAGCGCGCCGTACATCAACAACACCCTCAAGGCGGGCGGCGCCAACCTCACCGCCTCCTACGGCCTCACCCACCCGAGCGAGCCCAACTACTACATGCTGTTCTCGGGCAGCGCCCAGGGCCGTACCGACGACAGCTGTGTGAGCGTCGGCTCGATGTCGGCGGCCAACCTCGGCTCCGAGCTGATCGCGGCCGGCAAGACCTGGGGCAGCTACAACGAGGGCCTGCCCAGCCAGGGTTCGACCACCTGCAGCAGCGGCAAGTACGCCCAGAAGCACAACCCCTGGTTCGGCTTCAACAACGTGCCGACCAACACCGCGTACACCATGACGCAGTTCCCGACCGACTACACCACCCTGCCGAAGGTCTCCTTCGTCGTGCCCGACCTGTGCAACGACATGCACGACTGCTCGGTCGGCACCGGTGACACCTGGATCAAGAACAAGCTGGGCGCGTACGCCACTTGGGCCAAGACCCACAACAGCATCCTGGTCGTCACCTTCGACGAGGACAACCGGCTCTCCGGCAACAAGATCGCGACCGTGTTCTACGGCGAGCACGTGACGCCCGGCAGCAGCTCGGCCACCACGTACAACCACTACAACGTGCTCCGCACCCTGGAGGACCTGGCCGGCCTCTCCGCCCACGCGGGCAACGCGGCCGGCGCCGCCGACATCACCGGCATCTGGAACTGACGCCCGTGTACCTCGCGGACTCCCGCAGCACCAAGGCCCCCGCCGTCCCGGACCAGCGTCCGGGGGGTTCGGGCTGCTGGACGGGATCAACAACGGCGTCGGCGCCCTGGTCCGGCTGCTCGGCGGACACCTCGCGGACCGCGGCGGCCGGGGACCGAAAACGGTGGCGGCGGTGGGCTACGGGCTCTCCGCGCTCTGCAAGCCGCTGCTCCTGCTGGTGCACACCGTCCCGCTGATCGGCGCGGTGCTGGCGGTTGACCGTACCGGCAAGGGCCTGCGCACCGCGCCCCGGGACGCGATGATCTCGCTGGCCACCCGACCCGAGCACCGGGGGCGGGCGTTCGGTGTGCACCGGGCGATGGACACCACCGGTGCGCTGCTCGGGCCGCTGGTCGCCTTCGCCGTGCTGCGAGCCACCGTGGACGGGTACGACGCGGTCTTCGCGGTCAGCGGCTGCGTCGCCGTGCTCGGGGTGCTGGTCCTGCTGCTCTTCGTACCGACCGCCCGCCGCAACGAAGTTGACCCGACGCCCAAGCCCTCGCTGCGCGACTCGCTCGACCTGCTCCGACTGCCCGGCCTGCGCCGGCTCGGGGTGTGCGCCGCGCTGCTCGGCCTCACCACCGTCAGCGACTCCTTCCTCTACCTGCTGCTGCAGCGTCAACTCGGGCTCGCCACCCACCTGTTCCCGCTGCTGCCGCTCGGCACCGCCGCCGCCTTCCTGCTGCTCGCCGTCCCGTTCGGCGCCCTCGCCGACCGGATCGGCCGCCGCCGGCTGTTCCTGGCCGGGCACGTCCTGCTGCTGCTCGCCTACGCGTTGGTGCTCAGCCACAGCTCGGCCGTCCTGCTGGTGCTGGTCCTGCACGGCGGCTTCTACGCGGCCACCGACGGCGTACTCGCCGCAGCCGCCGCCAACGCCGCGCCGGACGACCGGCAGGGCTCCGCCCTCGCCCTGGTCGGCACCGGACAGGCGCTGGCCCGGTTCGCCTGCTCGCTCGGCTTCGGCGCGGCCTGGAGCGCCTGGGGCGGTCACACCGCGCTCGCCATCACGGCAACAGCTTTGGCCTGCACCGCAGTTGCCACCTTCTTCCTGCTCCGCAGCTCCGCCGACGAGGTCACCGTATGAAGAACTCCACCCGCCTGCTGGTCCTGCTGCTGGCCGTCGTCCTGCTCGGCGGCATCGGCACCGGCGCCGTGCTGTACGCCGCCGACCGGGCCGACCGCCGCGACGAGGAGCAGGCCGGCGGCCCGGCCGTCCGGTCCGGCTCGGTCTCGCTCAAGGCGCCCGGGCGGCAGCTGGTCTTCCGCAACCTGGCCTGGGGCCCGCACCGGGACGAGATCGTCACCGTCCCGGCCGGGCAGCCGGACGGCGAGCGGACCGCCTCCGGCCTCAAGTGCCTGCGTTTCCATGCTGCTTCGGGCACCGGTATCTGCCTGCAGGCCGTCCACGGCGCACTGGAGGACAGCTACCGCACCGTCCTGCTGGACGCCGAGCTGCACGAACGGCACGTCTTCCCCGCCGCCGGAATCCCCACCCGGGCCCGGGTCTCGCCCTCGGGTCACCTGGCCGCCTGGACGGTCTTCGTCAGCGGCGACTCCTACGCGGGCACCGACTTCTCCACCCGGACCGCCATCGTGGACACCCGGACCTGGGCGCTGGACGACACCCTGGAGACCTACGCGATCGTCAAGGACGGCCACCCGTACCAGGCGCACGACACCAACATCTGGGGTGTCACCTTCGCCGACGACACCCGGTTCTACGCGACGCTGGCCACCGGCGGCCAGACCTACCTGGTCCAGGGGGACGTCACCGCACGGACCCTGACCACCCTGCACCAGAACGTCGAGTGCCCTTCGCTCTCCCCCGACGGCACCCGGATCGCCTACAAGAAGCGTGCCCCCGAGGCCTCCACCGACGCCCCCTGGCGGCTCTACGTGCTGGACCTGGGCACCATGACCGAGACCCGCACCGCCGAGCAGCGCAACATCGACGACCAGGCACTGTGGGCCGACGACCGGACCCTGGAGTACGCGCTGCCGGGCGACTTCGGCGCCGACCTCTGGTCCACCCCCGCCGACGGCACCGGCGCCCCGCGCCAACTGCTCACCGCCGCGGTGTCGCCCGCCTACCTGGGCTGACCCGACGCCGCGAGGCAGCGCGGTGGGGTCGAGCTTGGTCAGCACGTAGCCGAGCACCAGGATCAGCACGATCGGCAGCACCGGCCAGAGCGGCTGGCGCCAGGCCGGGGCGTTCTTGTGGTGCTTGCTGCGGGAGAACAGCGAGGCGACGGCGACCAGCAGGTAGAGGGCGGCTACGGCCACGCCGGTGATGCCGGCGAGCAGGTCCTGCGGTACGAAGCAGAGCACCGCACCGGGGATTCCGACCGCGAGGGTGGAGACCCAGGGGGCGTTGAAGCGATTGAGCGTGCCGAACGCCTTGTTCGCGGGCTCCGGCCAGGCCTTGTCACGCCCGGAGGCGAACAGCACCCGGGAGTTCTGGATCACCATGACGATGCCGGCGTTGATGATCGCCAGCGCGATGCACAGGCTGACGAAGGTGCCGACCGCCGAGCCCGACCAGCCGGCCACCAGCTCGGAGATGTTCCCGGCGGAGAGCGCGTCAAGGTCGGGCGCACCGACGGTGATCGCGATCACCGGGACCAGGATGACCACCACGGAGAGGCCGAGCGTCCACAGCACGGTGCGGGCCACGTTGCGCCGCGGGTTCTCCAGCTCCTCGGAGAGGTAGATCGCGGTGGAGAAGCCCTGGGTGACGAAGAGCGCGGTGCCCATCGCGGCCAGGATCGCCCCCATGGCGACCGTACTGCTGACGCCGGGGCCGGTGCTGACCACGCCGTGCAGCAGGCTGCTGGCGCCGCGCTCGCTGTGCGAGAAGCCGAGGAAGGAGACCACCGCGCAGGCAATCACCTCGAGCACCAGGAAGATGCCGGTCAGCCAGGCGTTCGCCCGCAGGTCCAGCAGGCCCGCCACGGTGGCCGCGATCATCACGGCGGCGCCGGCGATCCGGGGGTCGACGTTGACGATCGGTGCCAGGTATTCGGAGGTGCCGATGGCGATCAGCGAGGGCACGATCATGACGACGATCAGGGACTGGATGAACACCAGCCAGCCGGCGAACCGGCCCGCCAGGGTGCCGACCATCGCGTACTCGCCACCGGCACTGGGGATCAGGGTGCCCAGCTCGGAGTAGCAGAACGCCACCGCGATGCAGATCAGCGAGCCGATCCCGATCGCCATCGCGGTGTAGGTGCCCAGGTCCTTGAACAGCCCCGGCACGATCACGAACAGGGACGACGCGGGCGTCACGCACGACAGGGTGAGCAGCGTGCCACCCACCACGCCGAGCGAGCGGGAGAGCCGCTTCGGCGCATCTGCGGGCGCCTGGGTGGCCACCGCCGACACCGGGATGGTCGGGTCAAGCGTGTCGGTCATGAGGTGGTTCCGATCGGCTCGGCGCGACAGAGCGCGCGGTAGGGCGGTGTTCACCGGGAGCGGTATCTCCTCCAGAGGGCTGATGCCGGCGTTAGATGCTGTCGCTCCCGGGTCGCCATGGAAGCTGGCCGATGGCGTGCCGTCAACGGCCGAAATGCTTCGGAATTCGTTGCCGACCAGCGGGTTTCTCCCCGGAGCGGTCACCGACAGTGATCCAAGCCGTCCGGCAATTCCCGGGTCCTAGCGATGGATCAGCGATGAATCCATGGTGAACAGCCGACGAAACCTGTGATCGCGCATCATTGCTTGGGCGTCGCCCGTCCGCCCGGCACGCCGCCGCGGGCACCGGTCGCACGACGATAACCGCAGCTCAGAGCCGGGAAGTCGTCGATAACGTTTCAGCCAGCGGACGATCTCCACCACGCCCTGTGTCGAACCATCCACTCGACGCCACAATGAGCGCCATGAGAATGATCTACGCGCTGGCCGGGCTGCTGGTCCTGCTGTTCACCGTCGCGAGCATCCTGCGCACCCTGGTGGTGCCGCGCGGCCTCTACTCCGCACTCGTCCACCGGCTCTGGTCGGTCCTGCGGGCGATGCTCCGCGCGATCTCGCCGTTCGGCGGCTACCACATGCAGGACCGGGTGCAGACCTGGCTGGCCCCGCTGATCCTGCTCGGCATGCTGGCCACCTGGCTGGCCGGGATGCTGGTCGCCTACACCCTGCTGCTGCACGGCTTCTCCGAGCTGGCCTGGTCGGTCTCGTTCCGGGAGGCGGGCTCCAGCCTGTTCACCCTCGGCTTCGCGAGCGGTGAGCGCCTGCACCTGTCCGCCCTGGACTTCCTGGCCGCCGCCACCGGACCGCTGGTGATCGCCCTGCTGATCGGCTACCTGCCCACCCTGTACGGGGCATACAACCGCCGGGAGGTGGAGGTCACCCTGTTGCAGTCCCGGGCGGGTGAACCCGCTTGGGGCCCCGAACTGCTGGCCCGTCAGTCGCTGGTGGACACCGAGACCGCACTGCCCCAGCTCTACCGCGACTGGGAGCGGCTGGCCGCCGACATCGGCGAGGGCCACTCCAACTACCCGGTACTGCTCTCCTTCCGCTCACCCCAGCCGCACCGCAGCTGGGTGGTCGGCCTGATCGCCGTGATGGACGCGGCCGCCCTGCAGCTCGCCGTCTGCCCGAAGTCCGCCCCGCCCGAGGCCCGGCTGGTGCTGCGGGCCGGCTTCACCGCGCTGCGCGACATCGCCAGGACCCAGCGGATCGCCTTCGACCCGGACCCGAGCCCGGACGGCCCGATCCGGCTGACCTACGAGGAGTTCGACGCGGCCGTCGCCCTGGTCACCGCCGGAGGCATCGGCGGTGAGCGGACCTCGCCCGAGGCCTGGCCGCACTTCCGTGGCTGGCGGGTCAACTACGAGTCCCTGGCGCACGAACTGGCCCGCCGCACCGACGCCGTACCCGCGCTCTGGACCGGACCGCGCGACTTCCCCGCCGCCCCGATACCGCCGAGCCGCCCGGCCGACCGCCGCCCCCGGCAGCACAGCTGAGCAGCGCTTCTCCGACGCACGGTCAACTCCCGGCCCCGGTACGCCCGGAGGCCGACACACCCGTGCGTCAACGATCCACCTGCCGGGTCCACCCGGCGGCCCGACGGCCGCCGGGCCCGGCCCAACAGCCAATTCGGTCCGAACAGTTGACCTCCTTGATGCGGGCATGGCAGCTTTCTCCGGCCTGGGCGTTCCCAACCGGTTGCACGCCCGGCGATCCCCCACAAGGAGACCCATGCTCAAGGGACTTACCGCCGGACTCGGCACCGCCGCAGTCGTCGCGGGTCTGCTGACGTCCGCCGTCTCGCCCGCACAGGCCGTCCAGGCAGGCGATCTGACGTCCACCATCGCGCTGAGCAACTGCTCGGCCTCCCTGGTGCGTTACCCCACCTCGGTCGACGCCGACCGGGCCATGATGCTCACCAACGGGCACTGCCTGCCGACCATGCCGAACGCCGGCCAGGTGATCCAGAACACCACCGCCAGCCGCTCCGGCACCCTGCTCAACGCCGCCGGCTCCTCGCTGGGCACCGTGAACGCGGACAAGGTCCTGTACGCGACCATGACCGGCACCGACGTCGCGCTCTACCAGCTGACCGACACCTTCGCGTCGATCACCACCAAGTTCGGCGCCACCGCGCTGACCATCAGTGACACCCACCCGGTCGACGGCTCGTCGATGTTCATACCCTCGGGCTACTGGAAGCAGACCTGGAACTGCTCGGTCAACGGCTTCGTCGACACCCTGCGCGAGGACCAGTGGACCTGGCGCGACTCGCTCCGCTACAGCGCCGGCTGCAACACCACGCACGGCACCTCCGGCTCACCGATCGTCGACGCCACCAGCAAGCGGGTCGTCGGCATCAACAACACCGGTAACGACGACGGCGCGATGTGCACGATGAACAACCCGTGCGAGGTGGCGGCCGACGGCACCACCACCGTCACCAAGGGCCAGAGCTACGGCCAGGAGACGTACTGGTTCACCACCTGCCTCGGCACCAACCGCGCCATCGACCTCAGCGTCAGCGGCTGCCTGCTCACCAAGCCGGCCGGCACCAACGTCTCGGTCGCCAACCCGGGCAGCCAGACCACCGCGCTGAACGGCTCGGCCAACCTGCAGATCAGCGCGAGCGGCGGCACCGCCCCGCTGACCTTCACCGCCACCGGTCTGCCGACCGGTCTCTCGATCAGCTCCACCGGCAAGATCACCGGCACCGCCACGGCCACCGGCACCTACAACGTGACCGTGACCGCGAAGGACGCCGCCAACAGGACCGGCAGCGCCGCGTTCAGCTGGACGGTCACCGGTGGCGGCGGCGGCACCTGCACCCCGGCGCAGCTGCTCGGCAACGCGGGCTTCGAGACCGGCACCGCCGCCCCGTGGACCACCACCTCGGGCGTCGTGGACAACAGCACCTCCCAGGCCGCGCACTCCGGCTCCTGGAAGGCCTGGCTGAACGGCTACGGCTCCGCCCACACCGACAGCGCCACCCAGACCGTCACCATCCCCGCGGGCTGCCGCGCCACCCTGAGCTACTGGCTGCACATCGACACGGCGGAGACCGGCAGCACCGTCTACGACAAGCTGACGGTCACGGCCAACGGCACCTCGGTCGCCACGTACTCGAACGTCGACAAGAACACGGGCTACGCCCAGAAGACCGTCGACCTCTCCTCGTACGCGGGCCAGTCCGTCACCCTGAAGTTCAACGGGGTCGAGGACTCGTCGCTGAAGACCAGCTTCGTGATCGACGACACCGCGATCCAGACCAGCTGACCCCTCGTCACTGATCCAGTGCTGCGCCCGGCGGTCACCACCGCGAGCCGGTCCCGGAGCCGGAGGTCGAGGAGGACGGCGAACCGCTGACCTGGTGCGTGAACGACTGCCCGCTCGACGGATCGACCACCACGATGTCCTTCAGCGGCGACGGGGCCGGGCTCACCGCCACCACGTCCTGCTCCTTGAACGACGGCCACGGCGTGCCCGAGTAGGCCGGCGGGGTCGCCGACAGCACCGGCGGCAGCAGCGGGTTGCCGCAGGCACAGCGCACCCGGGGCAGCCCCCGGGCGTCGATCAGCACGGCGGTGCCGCTCTGCAGCACGGCCTGGTACGGCGTGGCGACGCCGTTGGCGAAGCCGTGGTTGGTGACCCGGGTGTCCACCCGCAGCACCACCGAGGTGAGCGAGCGGAGGTAGTCGCCGATCGCGGCCGGCTCGATCCCGGCCACGGCCGCCCAGGCCCTGGCCTTGTCCTGATTGGCGTTCAGGAACTCGGCCAGCCGTGGCACGTCGCAGCTGGCGGTCTGCTGGCTGCCCCCGTACAGACCGGGATCCGAGCCCTGCACGGTACGGCCGTCGGTGCCGGTGGCCGAGACGGTGCCCCCGGAGGAGGCGGCGGTCGACGCGTTCGAGACGACCGCGACCGAACCGGTGAACGGATCCGGGCCGGTGGCCGCGACCGGCTGCAACGCGACCTGCGGGGCGGCCTCGGTCCGGGTACCGGAGTCACTGTTCGTCAGCACCACGGTCAGCACGGCTGCGGCCACCACCACGCCGGTCACCAGCGCGATCATCCATGGCCTGCGCCACCAGGCCCGGGGCGGCCGTCCACCGGAGGCCGTGACCAGGGTCCGGCCACCGCCTGGCGGCTGCGCGCCCCCGCCGGTCGAGCCCGCACCCACCGAAGCAGCACCGGCCGTACCCGCACCGGTCGGGCCGCCGGCGGTCGCCGCGGCTTCCGACGGCTCCCCGCTCGGCGGTGACCCCTCCTCCGAGGGCTCGGAGAGCGGCCCGGACGGCGGACCGGACGCACTCCCGCCCGAGGTCGGCCGCCTGGTGGCCTCGCCCGGCTCGGTGGCCGGGCCGGTCGGGGGCACCGTCGGCGGGCCGGACGGCGGCTCGGACGGCGGCGGTTCGGACGGCCGCTCGGACGGCGGCGGTTCGGACGGCGGTTGGGAACTCACGGCCTGCCTCCACAACTGGTCTCCCCCGCTGCCTCATTGTCCCGGCGCCCGCCACCGGCGGCTCGCCGGACACCGCCGGGTGGCCCAAGCTGGGTGACAGGATCACGGCACCGCACGTCCGCCAGGAGGCGCCATGCTGCCGACCGGGAACTCCGGCAGACCAGGCAGACGGGCCGGCGCGCTCGGCCCCTGGACGGACGCGCTGCTCGCCACCTGCGTCACCCTGCTGGCGATGTCCGCGCTCGCCGCACTCGGGCTCTGGCTGGCCGGTGCGGGCGACCTGCCCGGGTCCGCGTTCCCCGCCGTCGTCGCGGCCACCGTACTGATGGCGGTCGGCGTCCCGGTCCAACTCACCGGCGACGCCGACTTCCTGGCCGATGCCCATGGCGAACTCTCGGCTCTGCCGCTCTCGGTGACCCTGCTCGGCGCGCTGACCCTGGCCGGGCTGTTCCTCCGCCCGCTGCGCCTGCGGCCGGGGGCGACCCCCGGCGAGCTGGCCGGCCGGGCGGCCCGCACGGCGGTGCTCTGGCTCGCCCTGCTGCTCCTGCTCCGGGTGCCCGCCCATCACAGCTTCACCATCCGGACCGGCGACCCGCTCGCCGACACCCTGGCCGAGGCGTTCGACGCTGCGCCCACCGCCGGCTTCCGGACCGGTCTGCTACCGACCGTCGGCCTGGGCCTGCTCTGGCTCGCGCTGGTCCTGCTGCTTGCCGTACTGACGAGCCGGGGCGCGCCGCTGCCCCCGTCCCTGCGCCGGTACCGGACGGCCGCCCGGCCCGCCGCCCACGCGGTGCTCACCCTGCTGCTCGGCACGGTGGCGCTCGGCCTGGCAGCCGGGCTGGTCTCGGCCGCCGTGGACGGGCATCCGCGCCAGACCCTCGCCGTGGTCCTGCTCGCCCTGCCGAACCTGGCCTGGCTGGCGCTCGGGCTGGGCTTCGGCGCCTCCTGGCACGGCTCGGTCAGCGGCGACCTCGGCCTGCCGATGCCTCAGCTGCTGACCGACGTCCTGCGCACCCCGGACGGCCGGGAGGTCACGCTGGACCTCCCGGCCCTGGCCGCGCAGGACGGCCGGGCCTGGCTGCTCGCGGTGCTGGTCGCCGTCCTGCTGCTGCTCACCGGCCTGGGCGCGGCCCTGCTCTCCCCGCCGGGCCTGCCGCTGTGGCGGTACGCCGCGCAGCTCGCGGCGGCGCTGGCACTCGCCATGCTGCTGATCGGCCTGCTGACCCGGATCTCGGTCGAGCTCGGCCTCTCCCTGCTCGGCTTCGACACGGCGGGCGGCGGAGTCTCGCTGGAGGCACGCCTGCTGCTCTCCGTCCCCCTGGCAGCCGTCTGGGGCGCCCTGGTGGGCCTGCTCGGCGCGCTCGCCGCCCGCCGCCTCCGGCGCCGCACCCCGGACGGCCGGGATCCGCAGCGTTAGGGCCTGCCCGCAGGCGCGGCCGGAGCCCGGGGC
>NZ_JBFUMY010000054.1:0-76049 GCF_054049135.1 Kitasatospora sp. P5_F3
ATGCACCCCTACTACGCCGCCGAACGCGGCCTGGTGGACGACGTCATCGACCCGGCCGAAACCCGCGCCGTCCTGGCCTCCTCCCTCGCCATGCTCCGCACCAAGCACGCCGACCTGCCCAGCCGTAAGCACGGCAACCCGCCGATGTAACGCGGCGTTGCGCCGCCCGGAACCCACCAGACTTCAAGACGCGGGAGAAATGACCTCATGACCGCCAATGCCGAACCGCTGCTCCGCATCGTCCGTGGCACCCTGTCGGACGAGGAACTCGCCGCCCTGACCGCAGTCCTGATGGCCCGTGCGGCCGCCTCGCAGCACGCCGCCGCAGCCCCGGCCGAGCCCATCGCCACCTGGTCCCGGGTGGAGCGTCGCCCGGCCTACTACTCCCCCGTCAGCTGGCAGCAGGCGGCGTAACGCTCCGCTTTTTGCAGGACGCCCAGTTGGCACACGCCAGGGGCTCGGGGAACTGCGAGGAGATCTGGCGTTCGGGTCACTGCGAAAGTGCCTGACCCTTTACGCACGGACCACCTTGCACGAGGTCGGCGTCGCAGTTCCCCGAGCCCCTGGCGTGTGCAACCTACGCGACTGCCAACGCTTTACGCCCGGCGTGCATCACGCTGAGGTTGGCCTCCAGCCGGACGGGGTCCTGGCAGAGCCACAGCCGCACGGCCGCGCCGAGGATCGCGCTGGCCGAGCCGAGCCGAACCCCCGTCAGCTGCGCCACCCGGGCAGCGGCCAGCACCAGCAGGTCGGCCAGGGCGGTCGGCAGCCAGACGGTCTGCGCACACGGCGCCGGCGGCGCGAGCGCCGCCAGCAGCCGGTACGCCTCTGCCTGCCGGTGCAGCATCGGCAGGACGTCGAGCAGCCCGTCGGCCACCACCTCCGACACGTCGCTCCGATGGCTCTGGGCGAGCCGACGGAGCAGTACTCGCTCCGCAGCGGTGATTCGGACGGTCAGCATGACCTCGTCGCACTCCAGCACGGTGCGGCCCTCCTCGCGGATTCGAACGGGCGGTACGGAAACAGGCCGAACGGACGGATCGTCAGACTCCGGCGTAGGAGTGCTTACCCGTGACGAAGATGTTGACGCCGTAGTAGTTGAACAACCAGCAGGCGAAGGCCAGCAGCGCCAGGTAGGCGGCCTTGCGGCCCTTCCAGCCGGCCGTGGCCCGGGCGTGCAGGTAGCAGGCGTAGAACACCCAGGTGATGAAGGACCAGGTCTCCTTCGGGTCCCACTCCCAGTACTTGCCCCAGGCCGCCTCGGCCCAGATCGCGCCCGCCATGATGGTGAAGGTCCAGAGCGGGAAGACGATCGCGTTGATCCGGTACGAGAGCTTGTCGAAGGTGGCGGCGGCGGGCAGCCGCTGCCAGATCGAGGCAGGGGTGCCGAGCGGGCCGTTGGTCCGCCCGGCGGCGATCCGGCGGTCGTAGGTGTCCTTGCCGAGGTAGAGCACGGTGGCGATGAACGCCGCGTAGAAGGCGCCGCCGCAGAAGATCGCGGTGGAGACGTGGATCGCCAGCCAGTACGAGTGCAGGGCCGGGACGAGCTGCTCGGACTCGGTGTAGAGCACGGTGACCGCGAGGCCGAGGGTGAGGATGACGGCGACCAGCACCGGCAGGCCGAGCCAGCGGACCGGCTTCTTGGCCACGAGCAGGCCGAGGTAGGCGACCACCATGGCGAGCGCGAAGGCGCAGGAGAACTCGTACATGTTGCCCCACGGCCAACGCACCACCGAGAGGCCCCGGGTGAGCACCGCGCCGGCGTGCAGCACCGCGCCGAGCGCGGCCAGCGAGACCGCGATCCGGCCCGCCAGGTCGCCCTTCTCGCTGCTGCCCGCCGCGCCCGGGCCGTCCAGGTCGGCGACCGTGTCACGGCCGCTGGTGACCACGGTGGCGCCCGCGTCGGCGAGGGCGGTACGGGTCAGCGTGGTGGTGCCGCCGTCGGCCGAGGCGACCGTGACGGTGACCTTCTTGGCGCCCTTGGCGGGGCTCTGTGCGGCCGCGACGGCGGCGGCCAGACCGGCCTGCTCGACCGAGCGGACCGCGACGGCGCCCTTGCTGCCGAACGTCCACTCGAAGATGTGGGCGAACATGGCGATGACGTACACGGCCATCGCCGAGTAGATCAGCTTGTTGGACAGGTCGGCCAGTTGCGGGTCGACCGACGAGGCGAGGTTCACCGTCTACTCCTTGGAGTCCTGTGCGGTGCGGGCTGGTTCATCTGACGGTTCATCTGATGGTTCGTCATCGACGGCCGGGGCGTCGTCCTGCAGGTCGACGGCGATCTCGGCCAGTTCCTCGGCGATCTTCGCGGACTCGCTCCGGGCCAGCCCGGCGACCTCGACCAGGGTGCGGCCGTCGGGGCCCGCGGTGGCCCGCACCCAGACCCGGCGGCGCTGGACGAACAGCGAGCCGATCAGGCCGAGGATCGCGGCGACCGCGCCGAGCAGCGCGATCGAGTTGCCCGGCCGGTGCGAGACGGTGAAGCTCGCCCACTGCTGGTAGCCCTCGAAGGTGAGGGTCCCGTAGCCGTCCGGCAGGGTCCAGGCCTGGCCGGGCTTGAGCCTGGCGCGGGCCGGGTTGCCGTCCTGGGTGAGCTGGGTGAGGTGCTTGGTGTCGAGCTGGTAGACGTTCTGCGGCAGGCCGGAGTCGGTGCCGAGGTCGCCCGCATAGGCGGTCAGCACCAGCATCGGGTCGGCCGCGTCCGGGAACAGCGAGACCGGTCCGGTCTTCTCGAAGCTCTCCGGGGCGGTCGGCAGGAAGTAGCCGTTGAAGCCCAGTTGGGTCCTCTTGCCGTCCTTCTCGCCGTAGTCGTTGACCTTGAGCACACCGGTCGAGGTGAGGTTGCCGTCCTGCGGCAGGAAGGCGGTCGGGCCCGAGTAGACCTGCTCGCCCTTGGCGTTCTTCACGGTCACCACGGGCGCGTAGCCGTGGCCGATCAGGAAGACCTTGCTGCCGCCGATCTCCAGCGGGTGGTTGACCTCGATGTCGCCCTTGGTCAGGTTCCCGGTGTCGCTGCCGGTCCAGTACCGGACGTGCGCGGTGAACTGCCGGGCGCTGCCCGCCTGCGGGCCGCTGGTGGCGTACCTGGCGGTGAAACCGTCCAGCTTGAAGCCGAACGGGTCCAGGTCCTCCAGGCCGTAGAACTGGGAGCCGGTGAAGTCGTCCAGCTGGGTCGCGGTGTTGGAGTAACCCTGCTTCTCGATCACCAGCTTGCCGCCCTCGCCACTGGCCAGGCTGGCCCAGGCGAAGCCGGCCAGCAGGGCGAACAGCGAGAGGTGGAAGGCCAGGTTGCCGACCTCGCGCAGGTACCCCTTCTCGGCCGCCACCGCCCCGCCGGAGAGGTGGGCACGAAAGCCGCGGCGCTTCAACTGCGCGTACGCGGCGGCGCTCACCGCCTTGTGGCCTGCCTCGGTGTGCCAGGCCGCGTAGACCGGCATCCGGGTCAGGTTCTTCGGCGCGGCCGGCGGCTTGGCCCGCAGCACGCCGACGAACTGCCAGGTCCGCGGGATGATGCAGCCCGCCAGCGAGACGAACAGCAGGATGTAGATCGCCGAGAACCAGGCCGAGCTGTACACGTCGAACAGCTGGAGCTTCTCGTACACCGGGCTGACGCCGGGGTGCGCCGCCTTCCAGGTCTGCACCTTGAAGGCGTTGTGGCTGTTCTGCGGGATCAGCGAGCCGGGGATGGCGGCCAGCGAGAGCAGGAACAGCAGGATCAGCGCGACCCGCATCGAGGTCAGCTGACGCCACGTCCAGCGCAGCCAGCCGAGCGCTCCTATGCCGGACGGGCCGTCCTGCTCGGTCGGCGCGCTGCTGAGGCGCTCCGCGTCCGTCTCGAGATCTGTCTGGGTGCTCACGGGTCAGATTCCGATCGAGGTGTTGGCGGTGAGCGACTGCAGCTCGCCGATCAGCGAGTCCCAAACGCCGGTGACCAGCAGCAGGCCGACGGCGACCAGCATGCCGCCCCCGATGCGCATCACCCACTGGTAGTGCTTCTTGACCCAGCCGAAGGCGCCGAGCGCCCGGCGGAAGGCGACGGCGGCCAGCACGAACGGTACGCCCAGGCCCAGGCAGTAGACGGCCATCAGGATCGCGCCGCGCCAGGGCGAGGCCTGGTCGAGGGCCAGGCCGTTGATCGCGGTCAGGGTCGGTCCCATGCAGGGCGTCCAGCCGAGGCCGAAGACGATGCCGAGCAGCGGGGCGCCGGCCAGGCCGATGGTCGGGCGGCGGTGCGACCGCACCTCCCGCATCGAGAACCCGGGCAGCAGGCCCATGAAGGCCAGCCCCATCGCGATGGTGAGCAGGCCCATCACGATGCTGATGGTCCGTCGGTGCTCGAGCAGCGTCGAGCCGAAGAATCCGAACAGCGCGCCGCCGGAGACGAAGACGGCGGTGAAGCCCAGGATGAACAGCACCGAGCCGAGCAGCATCCGGCCGCGCTTGGCGCCCTTGGCGTCGGCCAGGTCGGCGGCCGAGAAGCCGGTGACGTAGCTCAGGTAGCCGGGCACCAGTGGCAGCACGCACGGCGAGAAGAACGAGAGCAACCCCGCCGCCAGCGCGATCGGCACGGCCAGCAGGATCGCGCCGCTGGCCACCGTCTCGTTCTGGCCCGCCGCGAGGAGGAGGGCGGCGCTCACTTCGGCTCGGCCAGGACGGGCTGGATCAGCTTCTCCAGGTCCTCCACCGAGAGCGGGCGCATCGCCCGGGCGGCCAGCCTGCCCTGACGGTCCACCACGATCGTGGTCGGGATGGACTGCGGGTTGAGGCTGCCCTTGGGGAACTTGAGGATCTCGGTGCCGTCCGGGTCGTACAGGCTCGGGTAGGTGATCCCGAAGCTGTCCTCGAACCGGACGGCGTTGTTCACGTTGGGGTCCCGGGTGTTGATCCCGAGGAACTGGACGTCCTGCGCCTGGTACTTCGACCAGACCTCCTGGAGGCCCTTCGCCTCGGCCCGGCACGGGTTGCACCAGGAGCCCCAGACGTTGAGCACCACGACCTTGCCGCGGTAGTCGGCGAGGGCCGCCTTGTCGCCGTGCAGGGTGGTGCCCGAGATCGCGGGGGCGGTCTGCCGGGAGGCGACCGGAGCGGTGTCGAGCCCGCCCTCCGGGTCGGAGATGAATCCGGTCCGGCCGTCGGAACTGCTGGAGTCCGCGGTGCAGCCGGTGAGGGTCAGCGCGGCGGCGGCCGCGAGTGCGGCGGCCGGGCGGAGGTAACGGCGGGTCGTCCCAGACATGTGAAAAGTTTCGCATGAGACTTTGGGCAGATTTAGGGGGGTCCGACGTTAGCCGACGGACCCCCCTTGACCTGCGGTTCTTACGCTTACGATCCACTTAATTCGGACAAACCGGCGTTGACATGCCGTCAGTCCGATCATCAGTCCGGCCAGGCGTCCGGTCAGGCCCCGAAGCTCTTGCCGACCGGGGCGTCACCCTTCTTCCCCTTGCCCACCAGGTGGGCCGGCAGCAGGTCGCGGGCAGGCTCGCGGTAGCCGATCGAGACGATCCGGTCGCCCTCGTAGGTGAAGCTGGTCAGCGAGGCCAGCGAGCACTGCCGCTTGCGCGGGTCGTGCCAGAGCCGGCGCCGCTCGGCGAAGCTCCGGGCGATCCAGATCGGCAGCTGGTGGCTGACGCAGACCGCCTCGTGCCCGCGTGCCGCGTCCCGGGCCGCCGCCAGCGCGCCCATCATCCGGACCGCCTGCTCGACGTACGGCTCGCCCCAGGACGGGCGCAGCGGGTTGGTGAGGTACCGCCAGTACGCCGGGTTCTTCAGCGAGCCGTCACCGACGCCGAAGGTCTTGCCCTGGAAGATGTTGTCCGCCTCGATCAGCCGGTCGTCGACCGCGATCTCAAGGCCGTGCGTCTTCCCGATCGGCTCGGCGGTCTCCTGCGCCCGCTCCAGCGGGGAGGCCACCACGTACGTGATGTCCCGGTCCGCGAGGTGCTCGGCCACCCGGTCCGCCATCTGCCGCCCCAGGTCGGAGAGGTGATAGTCCGGCAGCCGGCCGTAGAGCACGCCCTCCGGGTTGTGCACCTCACCGTGCCGCATCAGGTGGACGACGGTGATCTCTTTCGCACTCACTGTGCTCGCTCCTCGATGACTTGCGCGGGGACTTACGCGGGCCGGGCCTCGGCCGCCGCGCGGGCGGCGGCCGGCAGGGCGGCGGCGATCCACTCGATCGCGCGCTCGTCGTGCGCGGCCGAGACGAACCAGGACTCGAAGGCCGAGGGCGGCAGGTAGACGCCCTGGGACAGCATGCTCTGGAAGAACGCGGTGAAGCGGAACGACTCCTGCTGCTTCGCCTCGTCGTAGTTGGTGACCGGCTGGTCGGTGAAGAACACCGAGAACATGTTGCTCGCGTTCTGCAGCCGGTGCGCCACCCCCTCCTTGGTCAGCGCCTGACTCACCAGCGCGGAGATCTCGGCGGCGACCAGGTCCACCTTCTCGTACACCGCGTCGGTGCAGTGCTGCAGCTGCGCCAGGCCGGCGGCGGTGGCGATCGGGTTACCGGAGAGCGTGCCCGCCTGGTAGACCGGACCGGCCGGGGCCAGGTAGGCCATCACGTCGGCCCGGCCACCGAACGCGGCGGCCGGGAAGCCGCCGCCCATCACCTTGCCGAAGGTCAGCAGGTCGGGCGCCCAGCCCTCGACGGCCGCCTCGACGCCGTACCAGCCGGCCTTGGAGGTACGGAAGCCGGTCATCACCTCGTCCGAGATGAACAGCGCACCGTTGCTCCGGCAGAGCTCCGAGAGCCCCTTGTTGAAGCCGGGCAGCGGCGGGACCACGCCCATGTTGCCGGGCGAGGCCTCGGTGATCACGCAGGCGATCTGGCCCTGGTTGGCCGCGAAGGCCGCCTCGACCGCGTCCAGGTCGTTGTAGGGCAGCACGATGGTGTCGCCCGCCTGGGCCCCCGTCACCCCGGGGGTGTCCGGCAGGCCGAAGGTCGCGACGCCGGAGCCGGCCGCGACCAGCAGGGCGTCCACGTGGCCGTGGTAGCAGCCCGCGAACTTGATGATCTTCGCCCGGCCGGTGAAACCGCGGGCCAGCCGGATCGCCGACATGGTCGCCTCGGTCCCGCTGGACACCAGCCGGACCTGCTCCACCGGTGCGACCCGGGAGACGATCTCCTCGCCGAGCAGCACCTCGCCCTCGCCGGGCGTACCGAAGGAGGTGCCACGGACGACCGCCTGCTGCACCGCCTCGATCACCGCGGGGTGCGCGTGGCCCAGGATCATCGGACCCCAGGAGCAGACCAGGTCGACGTACTCACGGCCGTCGGCGTCGGTGAGATAGGGGCCGGTGCCGGACACCATGAAGCGCGGGGTGCCGCCGACCGCGCGGAAGGCGCGCACCGGGGAGTTGACGCCGCCGGGGGTCACGACCGACGCGCGGTCGAACAGCGACTGGCTCTGCGGGGCCTCATAGGGATAGCTCTTCGGGTTGGTCACCCGGACATGGTCTCAAATCGTGTCCTGCACCTCCGCATGTCGGACCCGATCATCTGGAACGATGATCCTGGTACCGGACGGGTACAGCCTTGATGTGACCCGAACGGCCTGTACGGTCTGTAGCGTCATGGGTACGGTTATCCGTACTACCGCGATCGGCGGCCCACTCCGATGATGGGTCAGACTGTGACCGGCCGGTCCGTGTACGGCAGCGCGGAACGGGTAGTGGGCACGTTCGGAGGGACACCGAGCGTGCGGGGGTCTGTCGATTCCGGCGAATTCCGGTGAGGATGGTCCGAGTGTCCGAGGCGCAGGACGGCCCCGACGAGGCCGTGGGTGGCTCACGTCGGCGTGCCGGAGCGGCCGGCGGGGGTACCGGTGCGGGCGGCAGGGGAAGGCGGGGCGAAGGCAGAGTGGGGGTCACCTACAAGTACTTCGGCGCACCCGACCGCGCCACCGCCGCCAGAGTCCCCACCGCCCTCGGCCCCGGCGGCCTCGGCCTGGACGCCGGCGAGCTCGGCTCGCTCGGCCGCCTCGGCGACCTGATGGAGACCAGCGGCTCCCCGAACGGCCACCTCTCCACCAAGATCAAGCCCGAGACCATGTCCGCGATGGTCCTGACGGGTATTCAGGGCGTCCCCCTGCACCAGGTCCCACCCCTGGAGCTGGTCGTCCTGCACCCCGACTACGCCGTGGTCCAGCTCCCGCACACCGTCGTCGAACCCCTCCGCAAGGCCGACGAGACCGAACTCGGCGCCGCCGCCTTCATCTGGTCCACCGTCCCCGACCGCCGGGGCCCCCGGGACGCCTTCGTGATCTACACGATGCTGCACGAGTGGCAGGACTTCGCGAACCGCCTGCACGACGCGGGGCACCAGCTGTACTGCCTGGTCTGGCCCTGACCTGACGACTCGTCGGTAGGGTACGGCTGTGCCCCGCATCATCGAGGAAGTCACCCGCTCCGGCGCCCGGTTCTCCGCCACGCTCGATGCCCTGAGCGATTCGGAGGTCCGTGCCCCGTCGGCACTGCCCGGCTGGAGCCGCGGGCACGTCATCACCCACGTCGCACGGAGCGCCGACGCGTACCTCCGGCTGCTGACCATCGCCCGCACCGGTGCCGAGCCCGCACCGAGGGCCGACGCTGCGGCACTCGCCCGCGCCGTCACCGACGGAGCCGACCGCCCGGCCGCCGAGCTCGCCGCCGACCTGCGCAGCGCCCTCGCACGGCTGACCGAAGCCGCCGGGTCCATGCCCACCGAAGCGTGGGACACCCACGTCACCGCGCTGGCGGGCTGGCGGCACCCGGCTTGGTACACCCTCCACCGCTGCTGGCGTGAGCTCGAAACGCACCACGTCGACCTGCGGGCCGGCTACCGCACCGAGGACTGGCCCGACCCGTACGTGACCTGGGCCCTCGACGACACCCTCGCCGCGCTGACCGCCGACGCCTTCCCCGTCACCCGCATCGACGCCACCGACCTCGGCCGGACCTGGGCCCCGTCCCGTACCGGCCCCGTCGTCACCGGCCCCGGCCACGCCGTCCTCGCCTGGCTCAGCGGCCGCGCAACCGACACCGCGCTCACCTCGACCCGGCCCCTGCCGACCCCACCGACGTGGCCACTGCCGCCGGCCCCCGGCTGGGGCTGACGACGCTCACCGCGGCGACCGCGTTCAGTCTTCCGGCCGTCCATCCTTGATCGCTGCGGCAAGGACGTGGCGATCGTCCGGATCCGGGAGCTTCAGGCCAGAAGGCGACGGACGCCTGACCCGACGGGCCCTGTCCGGTCAGGTGAGGAGTCCGGCGGAGAGCGGGGGCGGGCTCCAGGGGTCGGTGCGGGGCTTGGCGGAGGTGACGCCGTAGTCGGACTTGAGGTGTTCGGGGATGGCGTACTGCATGACCCGGCCGCGGGTGAGGGAGCTGAGCTCGAAGCGGGCGGTGAGCTCGCCGAGGCGGTCCAGGGCCCAGGCACCGAGCGGGGAGGAGTCCTCGATGCGTTCGAGGACTCCGAGCAGGGTCGGAGTGAGGCCGATCGCCTTGTCCCAGGTGGAGCGCGGCACTTGGAGCCAGTCGGCGCAGGTGTCGCCGATCAGGTAGCGGATCAGGGCGGCCACCACCGGGTCGAGCAGCGTGCCGGGCACCACCTCCTCGTAGAGGTCGATCAGCTGGCGGGTGAGTGCGACGCCCTCCTCGGAGGGGCCCATGTGGCGGGCCATGTAGAGGTCGGAGAAGTCGCGGGCCTGCTCCAGGTCCACCGGCGCGGCGGCGGTGTCGATGCCGAGGATCGCGCCGACCACCCGCCAGGCGTAGAAGTACGCCTCGGCGCCTTCGTTGGAGATGTGGATGCCCATCCGGTGCAGGGCGTCCAGCACCTGGATGGAGAACATCATCTGACCGCCGATCATGTCCTCCTGACAGATCGGCACGCCGAGGGCGGCTTCGTCCCAGCGGTTCTCGCGGCGCAGGTGGTGGCGGATCGAGGCGTGCAGCAGGCGGACCTTCTGGGCGGCGGGGATGAACCGGCCGCCGGCCTCGAAGGCGTCGGGCTGCATCAGGTAGAGGGTGAACTGGCCGGTCTCCGCCATCCGTTTGGAGGGGTACTCGAGCGAGTGCGTCGCGCTGAGCAGCCTGGCGATGTGCGGGACGACGTAGCAGGCGGGCATCGAGGCGAAGGACAGCGCGGTGGAGATGTGGACGTTGTTGTCGATGAAGAACAGCCGGGCCCGCTCCATCTGGTCCCAGTCCACCCAGTCGGGCGGCGTGGCGGTGGCCTCCAGGTAGGCGCGTGCCTCGGCCGGTACGTCGTCCGGCAGCGGCTGGCCGGTCCGGTCGAACCAGCGCATCAGGGTGTTGAACCTGCCGACCTCACCGCGCTCGAACAGCGCGGCGACCACGGCGTCTGCCATCGGGTCGCCCTGTCGGCGCAGGGCGTCCATCGCTTCGGGTGTCACGGTCATCGGGCGTCCCTCGTTCGGGGTCTGCGTGGTCAGGAGGCACGGGCGGTGGCCGCCGCGACCAACTCGGCCAGGGCGGCAGCGGCCTGGGACGGGATCGTGGCCCGCCCCAGTGCGGTGCGGGCGGCGGTCGCCCGCTGGGTGATCAGCTCCTCGACCCGGGTACGGGCGCCGGAGCGGATCATGATGTCGCGCAGCTCGGCCAGGTCGGCCGGACCGAGGTCGGCGCGGCCCAGCAGGGCCCGCAGCCGCGCGCGGTCGGCCCCGGCCGCCCCGGTCAGGGTGAGCGCGAGCAGCGCTGTGGGCTTGGCGCCCGCCAGGTCGTCCAGGTTGGACTTGCCGGTCAGCCGCGGGTCGCCGAAGACTCCGAGCAGGTCGTCGCGGAGCTGGAACGCCTCGCCGAGCGGCACCCCGTAGGCGGTGAAGGCGTCCAGCAGCGCGGGCGGCGCCCCGGCGAGCCGTCCACCGAGGTGCAGCGGGTGCTCGACGGTGTACTTCGCGGTCTTGTAGCGGACGATCTCCAGCGAGCTCGCCGCGGACGGCGCCGCCCGGGTGCGCAGGATCTCCAGGCACTCCCCCGCGACCAGCTCGCGGCCGAGCGTCGCCCAGAGCGTACGGGCCCGTGCCAGGTAGGCGGCGGGCAGTCCGCAGCCCGCGAACAGCTGCCCAGCCCAGGACATCAGCAGATCGCCGGTCAGCATCGCCAGCGCCCGGCCCGAGGCGTCGCGCCCCGGCCCCTCGGCGACGGCGTGCCGCAGGGCCAGGTGCGCGGTGGGCGCACCCCGGCGGATCGGGCTCTCGTCGATCAGGTCGTCGTGGACCACGGCCGCCGCGTGCACCAGCTCCATCGCCGCCGCGGCCCGCACCATCGCCTCGCTGTCCGGCTGCCCCGCCGCCCGCCAGCCCCAGTAGGCGAACGCCGCCCGCAGGCGCTTTCCGTCCGCCACCGCGACCTGTAACTGCTCTGCCACCGGCTTGAGTTGAACGTCGATGGCGACCAGCAGCCGGGTCTCCTCCTCGACGAAGCCGGACAGCACCTCGTCGATCCGCGACTTGAGCGTCGGGTCCCGCACCGGTTCAGCCATCGGGCGACGGCTGCCGGGAGGCCGCCGCCCGGCGGGCCACCGCCTCCAGGTGGGACTCGGACGCGGGCGCGAAGCGGCCGAGCAGGAGTTCGCCGCGGGTCCTCAGGTCCTCCTGCCCGTCCGCCACCATCTCGTGCAGGTCGGACCGGCCCAACACCTCGCGCGCCCGCCGCAGCAACCCCTCCGCCTGCTCGAGCCCGAGATCGACGACCCCGGCCAGCAGTTGGACCGCCTCGGCCCCCCGATCGGCGTGCTGCTCCGTGCTGTCCCGTGCCGACACGGCGTCCCCACCCTTCCCGGTGGCTCGGCGGTGACCGGCGTCCGCCGGGCGGCGGCGCGGCACGCACGAGCGACGGTGATCCTTCCCTGCCCGAATCGGCCCAGTCCGTAGTTCAGCCGAACCGGTGGAAAGTGACGGTGCGTCACCGACGTGCAGGCCACTTGTGGTACCGACTGGCGTCCCTGGCTGGTCAGTTGTGCGGCGGCAGGGCCCGGAAGGCGAGCAGGGCGATGTCGTCGCGGGCGTCGGGGACCTGGGCGAGGAGGTGGTCGCAGAGGTCGTCGAGGGGTTGGTGCCGGGCATCTCGGGCGGCGGCCAGCAGGCGGTCGAGGCCGGTGCTGAGGTCCTCGCCGGGGACTTCGACCAGGCCGTCGGTGTAGAGCAGGAGGGTGTCGCCGGGGGCGAGGTCGGCGTGGTGGGTGTGGCGCGGTTCGGCCGGGGCCACGCACAGCGGGAGGTCCGCCTCGGCTGCGGCGAGGAAGCGGGGTTCGCCGGTGGCGGGGAGCAGCAGGGGTGGCGGGTGTCCGGCGTTGGACCAGGCGGCCCGCCAGGCGGGGCCGGAGGCGGGGTCGGAGGCGGGGTCGGAGGCGGGGTCGGTGCCGGGGTCGGGGCGGGTGAGGTGGAGGTGGACGGCGGTGGCGAAGGTGCCGACGCCGAGCCCGTCGGCGGCCCGGTCGAGTGCGGTGAGGACGTCGGCGGGGGCCTGGGTCCCGGTCCGGTTGTAGGCCAACGAGCGGAGCATGGCGCGGAGTTGGCCCATGGTGGTGGCCGCGGTGAGATCGTGCCCCGACACGTCGCCGATGGTCAGCACGAGCGGGCCTTCGGGCAGCAGGAAGGCGTCGTACCAGTCGCCGCCGACCTCGGCGGCCCGGTTGCCCGGCTGGTAGCGGGCGGTGATCCCGGTGCCGGGGACGGTGGGCGGGTCGGTGAGCAGGGCCCGTTGCAGGACCAGGGCGACCTGGCGGGTCCGCTGGAGTTCCAGGGTCTGGCTCAGGGTGCTCTGAGTGCGTTGCAGGACGTCGCGGAGGAGTTCGATGTCGCCGGCGCCGGGCGGCGGCCCGTCCTGGCAGGTGGCGGCCGCCGCGAGAACGGCGGTGGTGCCGTCGATGACCAACGGCAGCAGGGTCAGGCTGGTGGCGTGCGCCTCGGCCAGCCAGCGGGCGGACTCCTCGGGCACCACCCCGGACGGCACCTCGCCGGGCGGGAAGGTCAGCAGCACCGGGGTCCGTTCGGCGACCGCCCGGAGCGCGGCAGGTCCGAGCCGGAAGGTCTGTTCGCGCAGCGCGGGCAGCGGCGGCAGTCCTGACCGGGCGGCGGAGGCGATCCGGGTGCCGATGGTCTGGTCGGGCCGGCCGGTGCTCTGCCGGGAGGAGAGCAGGAACACCGTGCAGGCGTCGGTGAGATCGGGCACCACCAGTTCGGCGACGGCGGCGAAGGCCTCCTCGGGCCGGGCGCTCGCGGCCACCGCCACGGTGCCGGCCAGCAGCCGCTCGCGCAGCCGGGTGCGCCAGCGGTCCTCGACGTCGGCGGTCGCGCCGATCCACTCCACCAGCTCGCCCTCGCGGACCACCGGCACCGCGCGGGCGGTGATGTGCCGGTACGTCCCGGAGGCGAACCGCAGCCGGTAGGTGTGCTCGAACTTCGAGGGCTCGCCCGCCGAGGCCTGCATCCACTGCTCCACCAGGCCCTCCCGGTCCCGGGGGTGGACCAGTTCGAGCCACGCCTCGTCCATGGTGTCCCGCCAGGGGTGTCCGGTCAGCCGCTCCCAGCCCGGCACCAGCTCCGTCATCGACCCGTCGGGGCGGGCCACCCACACCAGTTGGGAGACGGCCGTGACCAGGGCCTCGTATCGCTCGAGGGCGTGCAGACGTTCGACCGAGAGCCGCTCGGCGTCCTGGGTGGAGTGCACCTGCGCGGTGGTGTCGATGGCGGCGATCAGCACGCCGGGGCCGTGGCGGGAGGAGACCGGCGAGCAGCTGTAGACGAAGTGCCGGTGGTCCGCTTCGCCCGTGCCGTCGAGGGTGTGGGGTGTGGTGACCTGCCGGGCGGTGCCGTCGGCGAGCACCAGATCAAGGGTGCGGACGAAGCTCTCCTGCTCGGACTCGGCGAACAGCTCCCCGACCGGCACGTCCAACGACCGGGGCCCGAACAACTCCTGGAAGGCCTCGTTCCGGTACGCGAGACGGTGCTCCGACCCTGCGGTCAGAGCGATCGCGACGATCGCCCGGTCGAAGACCTGCGGCGCCAACTGCGGTTCGGCCACCCTGGCGCTCCCTCTCCGCGTACGCCCGGTGATCCCCGGCGGACCCGTTGAACGCTACCTGCGGACACCGGCCCGACCTCGAAGCCGGAGTCCCGCCGTCGGTACGTGTCGCGGGCCGGCGCCCCGGGCATCCGCCACCTGCCGAAACGAACTCCCGGGCACTGCTGGCATGTTGAGTGGACATCAGTGCGATCGGGCGGCATACTCGCGCGGTCGATCAGTGAGTGACGGATGTGCTACGTTCCGTGACGTCATCTACGTCAGATGACCCCGGCGGTGCGCCAACACCCCGGGGTCCGGCACAGGAGCACTACCTCCACATGCGAGTTCATCGTAGCGTCCACGCACGCGCCTTCGCCGTTCTGCCCAACGGCCTTCTTCAGGACCGGCGGCTGAGTTACACCGCCCGCGGCCTGCTGGCCGACCTGCTCTCCCGGCCCGACGGCTGGCGCGAGGACGGCCGGCAGATGGCCGACTCCAGCACCCAGGGCCGTGGGGCAATTCGCAGGGCCCTCAAGGAACTTACCCAGGCCGGGTACTACCGGGTCGACAGGATTCGGATGCCCAACGGCACCGTGCACTCGCAGGCCCACGTCTTCGACACCCCGCAGCCGAGTGTCACCCGTCCGGGTGCCGGTGATGGAATGACCGGTACTCCTGACGCCCCTTTTATAAAGAACCCGGAGAAAGAACCCACCCCCCGCGCCGAGCGAGGACGTGGCCGGAGCGCCGCCAAGGAACCTCCGGCCGAGCCGGACGAACAGAGCCGCAGCGCGGTGGCCACACTGTTCCGGGTGATCAGACCGGAGCCACGCCTGCAGCTCGGCGAGGCCGAGGCGCTGGAGCTGGCACCCTTGGTTACGCGATGGCTGGAACGCGGGAGCACCGCCACCGAGTTGGCGCGGGCCCTGTTGCCCGGTCTGCCAGCCACGATGCACTCCCCGGCGGCGGTGATCCGCTACCGCCTGGAGCGCAGGATGCCACCCGTCCAGGTCCCTGACGTGCCGCCAACCGCTCGGTACGCCGAGTGCGGCAGGTGCCACGACCCGGTGCCCAGACCCGGCATCTGCCGACCGTGCGCGGGGCTCGGCACCCGCCCGGTCGCCGCCGTCGGCGGCGGTGCGGCGGCAGCCCGCGACGGCGCCGCCCGAGCCCGGGACGCCATGCGGGCCGCCCGGACGGCGATGCCGCGATGCCTGGGCCATGACCCGGCCGCCGCAGCGAGGTGAAACGCGGGACGCCGTAGGCTGCCGGGCATGCGAGTGAGCCTGCGTCAGATCGTGCTGGACTGCCGGGAGCCGAGGGTGCTGGTGCGGTTCTGGGCCGGGTTGCTCGGCGGTGAGCCGGTGGACCGGGAGCGGGGCTGGTCGCACGTCGAGTCGCCGGGGTTCGGCCGGCTCGCGTTCCAGCCCGTACCGGAGGACAAGGCCGGGAAGAACCGGCTGCACCTCGACCTCGCGGTGGACGACGTCGAGGCAGCCGCCCTGACGGCGGTCACTCTGGGTGCCACCCGGGCCGGAGAGCTCGTGCGCGACGACCAGGGAGCCTTCCAGACCATGCGCGATCCGGAGGGCAACGAGTTCTGCTTCGTCAGCGCCTGAGCGGCATGCCACCGTGCGGGCTGTCGACCACCAGCGGGATCGATCCCTCGGCGAGGTAGTAGTGGCCCGGGTACCAGTCGACGTGCAGGTGGCCGCCGTCCTCCTCGTCGGCCATGGCCTGCAGGTTCTCCGCGAGCACCGCCCGGGCAGCGGCGTCGCCGCTGATCAGCAGGACCCGCCGCTCGCGATCGAGGTGCACCAGCACCCCGGGGCCGGGTGCCCGCCGGGCCTCGATCCCGGTCGGGGTACTGCCTGCTTCAGCACCGACGAAGCCCACGCCGGTAGCCACCGCGCGCGCCAGGGCGGCCAGCTCGGCCGACGACCCGCTGATCAGGACCTCACCACAGGCGGGATCGGACTCCAGCTTCACGGACACAACTCCTTCTGAACGGGCTCAGGCGGCCGACTGATGTGACGCCCGGTCACCCGATCACCGGGTGTCCCACCAGCGGGGGGCGGTGTCGTCCGGGTGGTCGGGGCTGGTGAAGTGGAAGGGCAGGCCCAGGCGTTCGGCGAGGGCCCGGCCGATGGTGTCGGCCTCGGTGGCCTCCGGCCAGGCGGGGGGAGGGCCGTCGAAGAGGCGTAGGTCGGTGCCTAGGCGGATCATCCCGAGTTCGTGCTCGGTACGTGGGTCGGCGGTGACCGCGAGCAGGACGACGAACCAGCCGGTGGTGTCGCCGTCCCAGACCGCCTCGATGGCGTCCGGGCGGGTGGGCAGCGTCCGGACCGTCCCGTAGAGCCGGTCGAGGTCGAGCGGCGGGGACGGGGTGAAGGGCGCCGTTCCCAGGGCGAGGTAGCGGTCGTTCAGTACGTCAACGGCGGCGTGAATGCCCGGCTTCGGCGGTTCGAACGCATCCCTGATCACCTTGATCGCCCACACGTTGCGCCCCAGCCCGACCAACTCGTCCACTTCGGCTCGGGTCTGCTCGGACAGGGCCGCCCAGATGTCGTTCTGCATGCTCGTATCCAAGCCCCGCGCACAGCGGGCGGTCATCCGGTTTTACGGGACCAGGGCTCTATAAACCTGATGTATACCTCGTGTGTATAGTCGAGCCCCGACGGACCGCCGAGGGTGTGGTGGCCGTACTGTGAACGACCGAAACGACACGGAGCCGTGCGATGACCGCACCTGCCACGCTGCTCTCCGCCCGAGGGCTGCGCAAGAACTTCGGGCTGACGCCCGCGCTGGACGACGCCTCGATCTCGGTGGCGGCGGGCGAACTCGTCGCCGTGATGGGGCCGTCGGGGTCGGGGAAGTCCACCCTGCTGCACTGCCTGGCGGGGATCAGCCGGCCGGACGACGGCAGCGTGGCGTACCGGGGGCGGGAGTTGGCCGGGTGCACGGATGCGGAGCTGAGTGCGCTGCGGCGGACCGAGTTCGGCTTCCTGTTCCAGTTCGGGCAGTTGGTACCGGAGTTGAGCTGCCTGGAGAACGTGGCGCTGCCGCTGCGGCTGAACGGGATGCGGCGGACGGCCGCCGAGGCCAGGGCGCTGGAGTGGCTGGAGCGGCTGGAGGTCGGGGAGGTGGCGGCGCACCGGCCGGGCGAGGTGTCCGGCGGGCAGGGGCAACGGGTGGGCGTGGCACGGGCGTTGATCACCGAACCGTCGGTGGTGTTCGCCGACGAGCCGACCGGCGCACTGGACTCGCTGAACGGTGAGCGGGTGATGGCGCTGCTGGCGAGCGCCGCGAAGGAGACCGGCGCGGCGGTCGTGCTGGTCACCCACGAGCCGAGGGTGGCCGCGTACGCGGACCGCGAGGTCGTGGTCCGGGACGGTCGCACCCGGGATCTGGCGGCGGCCGCGTGAGCGCCCCGGCCGTCAACAGGACGGCGCCGCCCGGCGACCAGGTCCGCTCGCGGCTGCTGGCGCAGTTCGTACTCGGCGCCCGGCTCGCGCTGGGCAGCGGACGGGAGGGCTGGGGCCGGCTGCTGCTGACCGCCGCCGGGGTCGGTCTCGGGGTGGCGCTGCTGCTGTTCACCGCCTCCTTTCCCGGCATCGTCGAGCACCGCAACCACCGGCTCTACCTGCAGAACGACACCTTCGAGGAAGGGCCCGCCGCCCCGGACGACCGCAGTGTGCTGGTCGCCGCCGCGGACACCAGGTACCGGGACACCCCGATCCGGGGACGGGTGGTGCAGCCCGAGGGCCCGCAGGCCACCCTCCCGCCGGGCCTGGCCGCCTTCCCGGGGCCGGGACGGATGGCCGTCTCGCCCGCCCTCGCGGACCTGCTGGACGGACCCGCCAACCGCCTGCTCAGGGAGCGGCTGCCGTACCCGGTGACCGGCACGATCGGCCCGGACGGGCTGGTCGGCCCCGGGCAGTACGCCTTCGTGCTCGGCGCCACGGACCTGTCGGTGGAGCGCGGGGCGCACCGGGTCACCGAGTACGGCCACTTCGCACCGCCCAAGCCGATGGACCCGCGCCTGGTGCTGCTCAACGTGGTCGGGCTGCTGGTGATGCTGGCGCCGGTCGGGGTGTTCCTGACGGCGGCCGCACGGTTCGGCGGCGAGCGCCGGGACCGGCGGCTGGCCGCACTGCGCCTCGCCGGGGCGGACCGGCGGATGACCGCCCGGCTGGCTGCGGGCGAGTCGCTGGTCGGCTCGGTGCTCGGGCTGGCGGCCGGGGTGGCACTGTTCCTGATCGGACGTCAGCTGATCGAACGGCTGACCGTGGCAGGTTTCAGCTTCTACACCTCCGACATCTCACCCCAGCCGCTGATCGCGGTCGCGGTGGCCCTGGTGGTTCCGGTGCTGGCCGTCGCGGTCACCCTGCTGGCGATGCGCCGGGTGACCGTGGACCCGCTCGGCGTGGTGCGGCGCAGCGGTTCGGACCGGCGCCGGCTGTGGTGGCGACTGACCCTGCTGCTGCTCGGGCTGCTGGTGGTCGGCGCGGCGATGGCGATGCCCTCCGGCTACAACCCGTCCGGCATGCCCCGCGACGGTCTGCTCAACCCGGTACAGGACACCCGTGGTTCGCTGCTGGTCTCGTTCGGCGTGCTGCTGATGCTGGCGGCGGTCTGCACCCTGCTGCCCTGGCTGGTCGAGGCGGTGATCCGGCGGGCCGGGGGCGGCGGTCTGTCCTGGCAGCTGGCGGTGCGTCGGCTCCAGCTCGGGGCCGGGCCGGCCGCCACCGCCGTGACCGGCGTGGTGGTGACGGTGGCGGGGGCGATCGCGCTGCAGACCCTCTTCCTGGGGGTCGGTCAGACCTACCGGCTGGACGAGCCGGACACCACCGGATACCGCTTCCAGCAGCGGGTGAACTTCCCCGCCGACGGGGTCGCCGCGGAGCTGGCCGAGCGGCTCCGCCGGTCACCCGGGGTGGCCGGGGCAGCGGGTTTCGTCGAGCTCAACGTGACCGATCCGGTCGGCGAGAACTGGTACAGCGAAGCCGTACGGATCGCGGACTGCGCCACCCTGGCCCAGTTCGCGGCCCTGCCCGGCTGCAAGGACGGTGACGCCTTCGCCAGTCCGATCGGCGACGAAGCGAACCTGAGGATCAGGGAAGAGCCCGTGCCGCCCGGCGCCCGGGTGCGGGCCTTCGGCGGGACGGGCGGCGAGGCACCGCTCTGGACGCTGCCCGCCGTCATCGCCCCCGCGCCGCGCCTGAGCCGCGTCGACCCCGGCATCGCCCACAGCGGCAACCTGCTGCTGCTCACCCCGGGAGCGGTCCCGCCCGAGGTGCTGCGCGGACAGCGCGCGGTCGTCCTGGCGGCGATGTCGGACGGACTGGCGGAGCCGCTGGAACAGCTGGCCACCGACGCGATGCTGATCTCCCCGCAGGCCCGGACGGCCTCACTGTTCGACGACACCCAGGACCACACCTACCTCGCGGTCAAGCGGGTGCTGACCGCCGGGGCCGGGATGACCCTGCTGCTGGTCTCACTGAGCCTGCTGGTCGGCCAGTTGGAGCGGCTGCGGGAGCAGCGCCGGATCCTGGGCGTGCTGTACGCCTTCGGCACCCGGCGCCGGGTGCTGGCGCTGTCCGTGCTGTGGCAGACGGCGATCCCGATGGCGCTCGGGCTGGCGCTGGCGGCGGCGGGCGGGCTGCTGATGGGCGCGGTGCTGCAGTACACGGCCGGCCTGGACTTCAGCTTCGACTGGAGCTCGATGCTGACCCTGTCGGGGGTGGCGGGCGCCTCGGTCCTGCTGGTCACCGTGCTCGGGCTGCCGCTGCTGCTCCGGCTGATGCGGCCCAGCGCACTGCGGCACGAGTAGCGGCGGCAGACCCGGCCGCCGTCCAGCGCGTAACACGTCGGCTGTCCGGCCGGTCCCCACCAGTTCCACGACAGGGAACGTAACCGACGGCCCGTCAGTCCTCCAGTGCCAGCAGGTCCTCGACGGTCTGGCGGCGGCGGATCAGGCGGGTCTCGGGGCCGTCGACCAGCACCTCGGGGATCAGCGGGCGGGTGTTGTAGGTGGAGGACATGCTCGCGCCGTAGGCACCGGTGTCGTGGAAGACCGCGAGGTCGCCGATCTCCACCCGGGGCAGCGGGACGGGGAGCACGTCGCCGCCCGGCGCCTGGGTGAAGACGTCGCCGGACTCGCAGAGCGGCCCGGCCAGCACGGTGTCGATCGCGGGGGCATCGACGGAAACACCGTCGCGGAGCACGGTGACCCGGTGCGCGCTGCCGTACATGGCGGGGCGCATCAGGTCGTTGAAGCCCGCGTCGACCAGCACGAAGTGGTTGCTGCCGACCGGCTTCTGGGCCCGGACCTCGGAGGCCAGCACGCCCGAGTTGGCGACCAGGAAGCGGCCCGGCTCGATCTCCAGCCGGACGGGGTGGCCGAGTTCACCGGCCAGCTCGCGGCGGGCGGCGTCCCAGATCCGGAAGTAGCGGTCGGTGTCCACCTCGGGCTGCCCGGCGGCGTACGGGACGGAGAGGCCGCCGCCCGCCGAGATGGCGCGGATGTCGTGCCCGGAGATCCTGACCTGCTTGAGCATGGTCTCGCAGACCGCCTCCAGGTGGCCGTAGTCCACCCCGGAGCCGATGTGCATGTGAAAGCCGGTCAGGTCGAGGCGGTACCGGTCGACCAGGTCGAGGGCCGAGGCCAGGTGCTCGTGCCAGATGCCGTGCTTGCTCTGCTCGCCACCGGTGTTGGTCTTGCGGCTGTGGCCGTGGCCGAAGCCGGGGTTGATCCGGATCCAGACCGGGTGGCCAGGGGCCGCCTCGCCGAGCTGTTCGAGCATCTGCGGCGAGCCCGCGTTGACCGGGATGCCGAGCTCGACCACCCGGGCCAGGGTGGCCCGGTCGAGCAGGTCGGCGGTGAAGACGATCGGCTCGTCGGCGCCGTCCGGCCGGTACCCGGCCCTGAGTGCGCGCTCGATCTCGCCGAGCGAGACGGAGTCCACCGCGACACCCTGCTCGCGCATCAGCCGGAGCAGGTGGGTGTTGGAGCAGGCCTTCTGTGCGAACCGGACGGTGTCGAACTGCCGGAGCTTCGCGATCTGACCCCGGATGATCTCCGCGTCGTAGATCCAGACCGGGGTGCCGAACTCCTCGGCGACAGCGGCGATCCGGGGGCCGGGTATTGCGGTGGTCATCACGGGCTCCAGGGCAGGCAGGTGGTCCTTCGATCCTGCTGGATCGGGCCCGGAATCCGCAGAGCTGTCCGCCTGGTGGGCGGTCCGCTGGACAGTCGAGGGCGACGGCGGGCGGCGCGGCACCGGGGACGAGAATGCTTCCGAGCAACGTACGAGAGAGCGGAGCAGGGCGATGGACCAGGTCTGTGTGATCGGCGGCAACCGGTACTTCGGGCGGCGGGTGGTCGAACTGCTGCGGGACGGCGGGGCGAAGGTCACCGTGCTGAACCGGGGGTCCGCGACCCCGCCGCCCGGGGTCGCGCACCTGGTGGCCGACCGGGACGACGAGGCCGGCCTGCTCGCCGCGCTGGGCGGGCGGAGCTTCGACGTGGTGCTGGACCAGGTGCTGTACCGCCCGGAGCAGGCGGAGATCGCGCTGCGGGTGTTCGGCGACCGGGCCGCCCGGTACCTGATGACCTCGACGGTGGAGGTCTACGACCAGGTGCACGGGGTGCCCGGACGGCCGCTCGGCGAGGCGGAGTTCGACGCCGCCGCCTGGGCCGGGGCGCCGTCCGACGACTACGCCGAGGGCAAGCGGGCCGCCGAGGCGGTGCTGGCCCGGCAGTCCGCGCTGCCGTACGCGGCGGTGCGCACCGCGCACGTCCTGGGCGGCGGCGACGCCGACTTCACCGGCCGGCTGGCGCACTACGTCCAGCGGATGCGCAGCGGCGCGGAGATCGTCGCGCACCGGCCGAGCCGCCCGGCCACCTTCGTCGAGTACGGCGAGATCGCCGACTTCCTGGTCTGGGCGGCGGGTTCGGACGTCACCGGGCCGGTGAACGCCGCTTCGCACGGGGAGCTGGACGTCCGGGAGTTGTGCGCACTGATCGCCGCGCACGGCGTGCCCGAGGCCCGGTTCACCGAGGCCGGGGAGCCGTCGCCGTTCTCCTTCGGGCACTACTACGGGGTGGACAACGCGCGGGCCGAGCAGCTCGGTTACCGCTTCTCCCGGCTGGCCGACTGGCTGCCCGAGGTCATCGAGGAGCAGGTACAGGCTTGACGAACCGTCCGGCCGATCCGGGCACGGAGCATTACAGCCTGCTGAACACTGGTCTCCATTAGGAAACTTTACTAACCTACCTGTTGACCGCCGACGCCCGATCCCGGGATGCTCCCGCCATGTCCCTTACCAGAAGCAAGACTTCGGTCGCGCTCTGCGCGGCCACGGCAGCCGGAGCGCTGCTCACCAGCCTGCTCGCCCTGAGCCCTGCCAACGCCGCCCCGGGTAACCTCGCACTCAACCGGCCGGTCACCGTCTCCTCCACCGAGAGCAGCACCTACGCCGCCGCCAAGGCCGTCGACGGCAGCGGCACCACCCGCTGGGCCAGCACGGAGGGCGTGGACAACCAGTGGATCCGGATCGACCTCGGCGCCGGCACCTCGGTCAACCGGGTCGTCCTCAACTGGGAGGCCGCGTACGCCAAGGCGTACCGGGTGGAGCTCTCCGACGACGGCAGCAACTGGCGTCAGGTGTACTCCACCAGCACCGGCGACGGCAGCATCGATGACCTGACGGTCAGCGGCACCGGCCGCTACCTGCGGGTCTACGGCACCGCCCGCGGTACGGCATACGGCTACTCGCTGTTCGAGGTGGAGGCGTACGGCAGCGGCGGCACCCCCACGCCGACCCCGACCCCGACGCCCACCCCGACGCCCACCCCGACCCCGACGCCGACCCCCACGCCCGGCGGCGTCAACGTGCCGTTCGGCAGCCACTCCTTCCCCTATGCCGCCGGCACCATCAAGGTCTCCGGCGACCAGGCCGCCAACGACGCCAAGGTGGTGGCCTACTACCAGAAGTGGAAGGCCGCCTTCGTCACCTCCAAGTGCTCGAACAGCGCCTGGTCGGCGATCGCCTCCACCGACGCGGACCACCCCTACGTCGCGGAGGGCCAGGGCTACGGCCTCACCGTCCTGGCCACCATGGCCGGGGCCGACTCCGGCGCCAAGACCTCCTTCGACCGGGTGCTCCGGTTCGTCCTCGACCACCCCTCGGTCAACAACGGCGACCTGCACGCCGCCGAGCAGGACGCGAGCTGCAAGAGCGTCGACGGCAGCGACTCCGCCACCGACGGCGACCTGGAGATCGCGTACGCGCTGCTGCTCGCCGACAAGCAGTGGGGCAGCGCCGGGACGTACAACTACAAGGCGCTCGCGGTGAAGCGGATCAACGCGATCAAGGCGAGCGAGGTGGTGGCCGGCACCAAGCTGACCAACTTCGGCGACTGGTCCGACGGCAACTACAACACCATGAGCCGTACGTCGGACTGGCTTCCTGGCCACTTCAAGGCTTTCCGGAAGGCCACCGGCGACACCGCCTGGGACGGCATCCTGACCGCCCATCAGAACGCCGTCAGCCACCTGCAGAGCTCCTACTCCCCCAGCACCGGGCTGCTGCCCGACTTCGTGGTCAACACCAACACCGGCGACCTCAAGCCGGCTCCCGGCAAGGTGCTGGAGTCCACGCTGGACGGCGCCTACTCGTGGAACGCCTGCCGTGACCCGTGGCGGCTCGGCGTGGACGCGCTCACCACCGGCGACGCCAAGTCGCTGGCGGCGGTGCGGAAGATGAACACCTGGATCAAGTCGGCCACCGGCGGTGACCCGAGCAGGATCGCCCAGGGCTACAAGCTGAACGGCTCGGTGGCGGAGGCCGGTTCCTCGGTCGCCTTCATCGCACCGTTCGCGGTGGCCGCCGCCACCGACGCGTCCAGCCAGGCCTGGCTGGACGCGCTCTGGAACAAGATGAACGCCACGCCGCTGGACCCGAGTGGCTACTACGGCGCCAGCATCCAGCTCCAGGTGATGATCGCGATCACCGGGAACCACTGGCTGCCGTAGCGGGTGGAGCGGACGGGTCCGGGTCAGGCAGCCCCCGGGCCCGTCCGCGCTCACGACGGACGGGCCGTCACGGCAGGTACGCGATGCCGAGCTTGGTGATCTGCCACCGCTGGTCCGCCGCACCGGTGTCGGCGGCCAGTTCGGCCACCCGGTTGCCCTGGCCGTCCTGCTGGGCCGAGAGGCCCATCACCTTGGACTGGTCCATCGCGGCGGCCAGCTGGAAGCCGCCGGCCGCGGCGGGCTTGAAGATCCAGCGCTGGTTGTCACCGCTGTGGCAGGCCCACTGGACCAGCCGGGTGCCGGGTGCGGTGGCCGCCCCGGTGGCGTCCAGGCACATCGACCTGTTGCCGCTGAAGTTGAGCGAGAAGCCGCCCCCGGCACGGGAGTTGAGCACGAAGGACTGGTTCAGCCCGCCGGTCGCCCGGTAGCCGATCGCGGCCCGGCCGTTGGTGCTGTCGCCGTACGTACCGCCGCCCGCGAAGTCCAGCACCTGGCCGGTGGCGAGGTTGGTGAGCTGGTACCAGGCGCCCGCCTCCGGCTTGTCCGGGAACGGCTGACCGGGCGTCAGCGACTGAATCGAGGTGGTGTTCTGCGGGTTCAGCGTGCAGAACGCCTCCTTGAGCTCGGGCTGCCGGTAGAACTGGTTGAGGCAGACCCCCTCACCCCGGTAGCCGGCCACCCGCAGGTGGTAGGACTGCCGCACCATGTTCATGCAGACGCCCGGGATGCCGATCTCGTGGTCGCAGCCGTTCCTGGTCTTCTCGGACAGGTCGATCACGTCGCCGTTGGTGTACTCGTACGGCGAGCTGGTCCAGCCCGCGCAGACCTCGTGGCCGTAGGAGACCCGCCGCTGGTCCAGGTACCTGACCCCGGGCACCTGTGCCGCCGCCGTCCGAAGCGCGTCGCTGAGCACCGGGACCACCCAGTTGTGCCCCCAGGCCAGGTCCTCCGGGAAGGCCGGGCAGCCGTCCGCGACCTTGCCGACGTAGTCGTTGCGCCGGATGTCCGGAGTGATCGGGGTGAAGTAGGACTGGTGGACCAGCTGGTACGAGGAGTCCGCGTACCCGGCGGCCCGCATGGTGTTGCGGACGCTGGTGAGGGCGGCGACCACCTTGGGGATCACCCGCTCGGCCCGCTGGGTGATCGCGGCACTGCCGATGGTGTCCCGACAGCCCTGGTCCTTGGGGACCGGGAAGTACTGGGTCAGACAGCTCATCATGATGCCGCTGAAGTCGAAGTCGTCGTTGGCACCGATCGTGACGACCACCATCTTGACGTCGTACTCGGCTGCCGTCCGGGCGAGTTGGACGTCCTGCTTGACCTCGCCGAAGTCGCCACTGCCGGGACCGGTGATCTTCGCCAGCTCCGGGTCGCTGACCAGGTCGCCGGTCTGGGCGCCGGAGCAGGCCAGGTCGATCGGCGTGACGCCGGGCAGGTCGGTGACGAAGATCTCCGACTTCGCGTGCCGGTGGCAGTAGTTGGTGGGGGTGTCGGTGCCGGGCACGTACGAGTCGTTGGTGTCGGTGCCGGCGCCCTCGCCGGAGATGGCGCTGTCGCCGAGCGCGACGACGGCGGCGGGCTTCACGGTGGCCGTGGGGGCGGCCGAGGCGGTGGGGGTGCCCGCCAGGGTGAGGGCGGCGAGCAGGCCGGCGGCGGCCGTCAGAGCGCCACGGCGTTGTCGCCGCGCACCGGGCAGTGCTGTCCTGATCACGCGTGACTCCTTGGGGTGGGGGCGGAGTATCGGGCGTGGAACGGTGGGCGCAGAAGATGAGCCCGGCTCACATGCTAGGTACTGACAAGTAACGCAACAAGAGTCAGGACGCGTTCAGGACAAGGGAGTTGACGCCTGCCGGACAGCACGGAACCGCCGCCCCGCGCCTCAGGAGGGGAGGCGGGGAGCGGCGGCTCGGGTACGGCGGAATCGACCGAGAGGCGGTCCGACGGCGGGGCGTCAGACGCTGTTCGGGTACAACTCAGGTGTTACGCGGCTGAATTCAGCCGACGTTCGCGCAGGAGTTGCCGAACGCCGGGTTCAGCGCGCCGATCACGTTGACGCTGTTGCCGCAGAGGTTGACCGGAACGTGCACCGGMACCTGGAKCGAGTTGCCGGAGMYGACRCCSGGGGARCCGGCGGTGACGCCCTCGGCSKMGGMRCTCGCCAKYGCGGTGCCCGCRCCGGCSGCGACGATGCCGACAACRGCGGCGCCGACAGCGGCGGCCTTCTTGACGCTCATTTGAGTCTCCTCGTAGATCAGTTCTTCCAGTTGCCGTACCAACAGCGGACGAGCAAGGAAGCGCACAGGCGTGCGTCGAGTCCAACGAGGGCCAACGGGCGTGGTTGCGCCGGGACTTCGACAATCACCCGAATGCAGTAATCGGGGCATTTGGGTGATCGCGAAGGCCGCCCGTTTCCCCCTGCGCACTGCGTCGTTCTTACTGGCGAAACCAGCTCCACCCAGTCCACTGATCCACACGCAAGAAATGGGTTCGCACCATGCGCAAGCTCGCCTACGGCACCCTCGGTACCGCCGCCACCGCGGCACTGCTGCTGAGCGGCGCCGCTGCTGCCGCCGCCCACGGCCACGGCCACGGCCACCACAGCAGTGGCGCCTCCGCCGAGGCCGTCACGGCCGGCTCGCCCGGTGTGCTCTCCGGCAACTCCGTGCAGGTCCCGGTGCACGTTCCGGTCAACCTCTGTGGCAACACCATCGACGTGATCGGCCTGCTGAACCCCGCGTTCGGCAACTCCTGCGTCAACGCCTGATCCTGACGGAACGTCAGACCAAAGACTTCCAGGTGGAGTATTTCGACACCCGCCTGGGCGCGCCGCGATTGCGGACAGATCTCGACCGTGCGAGAACTGAACGACGGGGCGCGTGAACGAAGCGGCCGAGCGAGACCGTCCAAGCCACGGGCGAAACAGGGCACTTGGGCCGCTCGATTGAAACACCACACACGGTACCCCCAGAACTCGGGCGACATTTCGAGTCGCCCGCCCAAACGGAGGAATCCCCATGCGCAACATGAAGAAGGCTGCTGTCCTCTCCCTCGCCGCTGCCGGCCTGCTGCTCGGCTCGGCCGGTGCCGCCACCGCCAGCTCCGAGGCCGAGTCCGTCGTGGCGGGCTCCCCGGGCGTGCTCTCGGGCAACAACGTCCAGGTGCCGATCCACATCCCGGTGAACGTCTGCGGCAACACCGTCAACGTCATCGCGCTGCTCAACCCGTCGTTCGGCAACTCCTGCGCCAACGTCGGCTGACTCAGCCCCGGCTGAGCCACGCCTCACCCGGGTGGTGCCCCCGTACCCGTACGGGGGCTCCGGCAACTCGATCCAGGTGCCGGTGCACATCCCGGTCAACCTGTGCGGCAACAGCGCCAACCTGGTCGGCCTGCTGAACCCGTCGTTCGGCAACTCCTGCGCCAACGTCGAGGCTCCCCCGATGGCCGAGGAGGACTGCTGATCACCCGCTGATCGGCAGTACATCCGTGCGAAGCCCCTCGGTCCGCCGACCGAGGGGCTTCGGCGTCCGCCCAGGCACACCCAGGAGTTGCACCCATGACGCTCAGGAAGAACCTGTCCCTCGGCCTGCTCACCGCCGCCGCCCTGCTCGGCGCCCCCACCGCCGCCCAGGCGGCCGACCTGCCCGCGCCCGGCGGCCAGTTGCAGCCGGTGGACGCGGGCGCGGGGCTCGGCGCGGTGACCGGCGCGCTCGGCCACGGCGTCAAGCCGGCCAAGACGCTCCGGCTCGACCCGTTCGCCCAGTCCTCGGCCGACGTGCTGAACAACGGCCTCGCGCTCGAACCGGACAACGGCCTCCAGCCGGTCTCCACCGCCCCGTTGACCGCCCCGCTGAGCGGTGGTGGCGGCCCGGAGGACCTGCTGCTGGTCGGCGAGGTCACCGACCTGCTGCCCGGCTGAACGCACGCCCGCGCACAGCGGAGCCCGGCACCACCTGGACGACGGGTGCCGGGCTCTTCCGTACGGTGCGTCAGGCCTGGTCGAGCACCTCACGCATGGTGCCGGTGGTGGTCGAGGTGAGGTCGGTCAGCGAGTCGGTCACCGAGATCTTCTCGTCGCCCTTGCCCAGGCTCGCCTTGGCGCCCGGGATCGCCTGGACGGGCGCGGTGATCAGCTGCGGGTCCAGCTCGCCGGCGGTCAGCACGTCGTCGGCGGCCGAGTCGCTGTTGCCCTCGACCCAGGAGAACGGCTGACCGAGGGCCAGACCCGGTCCCTGCGCGTTCAGCGGGGCGGCCGGGGCGTCCAGGGCCAGGTCGCCCAGCTCGGTGCTGTGGTCGGCCGTGGGCAGTGGCAGCGCGGCCTGCAGCCGGGGACCGACCTTGCCGACCTCGACGCCGGGGACGACCCGGTCCGGGATCAGCTGGGCACCCGGCTTGGAGTCCGGCACCGGCGGCATCAGCAGCGAGGTCGGCACCCCGCCCGACACCTGGCCGCCCTTCGGCAGCAGCGGCAGGTGCTCGCTGACGGTCTCCAGCGGGATGGTGAACGGGACCTCCTCGGTGCCCCACTCATCCTCGATCGACGCGACCTGACCGGGCGTCACCGGTGCACTGCCGGGTGCGGCCATCGCGGCCGACTGGCCCGCGAGTACGCCGGACCCGACCGCCAGCAGCAGTGCGCCGGTCGCCCGCTTGGAGAGCTTCATGCTGATCACCGTTCTGTCTGTGGAGCTTCGGTAGCGGCCGCTGCGCGGCCGAAAGCAATCTGCCTAAACGAGTAAGCGGGGCTCGGGATAGCACGGGTTAACCGGTATGGCCTAATAATCCGACTGCACGGCCAGGAGTTTGGCGATCCGTCACTGATTTCCGAAGATTCCGCGTAACCTTCGCGCCCGTCATTCTTTGATCTAAATGTCGCAGCCAGGACGCGGTCGGAGGTAATCCCCCCGGACAGGCCGGCAACCGATGTGATTCATCCAGAGAGGTATCTCCACCATGCTCCAGAAGACTTTCGCGGCTGTCGGACTGGCCGCTGCGGCCCTGGCCGCCACCGCCGCTCCGGCCTCCGCGATCGGCAACGCGGACGGCGCGGCAGGCTCCATCCAGGGCAACGGCGGGACCAATGCCACGGGTACCTGGGGCAACCACAGCCCGAACTACCACGTGCTCGACAACCCCAACATCTGCCTGCCCGAGGTGCACAACATCGGCGTCGGCGTTCTCGGTGTCGCGGTGCCGGTCGAGGTCGCGGCGCTGAGCAACCAGCCCAAGCAGACCTGCGTGGTCGGCGAGGGCACGCTCGGCAGCGGTGACGGCGGCGTCTCCCACCTGGTCGGCTGACCTCTCGCCGGCTTGGCCCGCAAGGGCCGACTGATCCACCCTGCTCCATCTCTCCCATCAGATCCGAAAAGGAACAGAACAATGATCAAGAAGGCTCTCGCCGCCGTGGGCGTTGCCACCGCTGGTCTGGCCATGACCGCCGCTCCCGCCATGGCGATCGGTGACTCCGACGGTGCTGCCACCTCCATCTCGGGCAACGGCGGCACCAACGCCACCGGCACCCACGGTGACCACAGCAACAACTTCCACACCCTGGACAACCCGAACGTGTGCCTGCCCGAGGTGCACAACATCGCGGTCGCCGTCATCGGTGTCGCGGTGCCGATCGAGGCGGACGTTCTCAACAACGAGCCGAAGCAGATCTGCAACGTCGGCCAGAACACCCTGGGCAGCGGCGACGGTGGCGTCTCCCACCTGATCGGCTGATCCAGCTCGTACACCGGCCGCCGGGCCCGAGGGGGAGCAACTCCCCTCGGGCCGCTGTCACGCAGAGAGGAACCATCTGATGAAGAGCATCCTGGGCAAGGCCGCGATCACCGCGGTTGCCACCCTGGCCCTGGCCGGCATCTCGGCCCCCGCCTACGCCCACGTCAGCGCGGGCGGTGGCGCCCAGTTCGCTGCCACCGCCGACGAGCCCTTCCTGGCCGCCGAGGCCTGGGGTCACGCCGAGACCAGCCACATCAAGGCCGGCTTCCACGAGTGGTTCGTGGCGGGCGACGACTGGGCGGCCGGCGGCGCCGGGGGCGGCGCCTCGATCGACTGACGTCCGSTCAGCGCAGCAGCAGAGCCGCCTCGGTCGCCCAGTAGGTGAGGATCTGCTCGGCGCCGGCCCGGCGGATCGAGGTGAGCGTCTCCAGGATCAGCCGCTCCCGGTCCACCCAGCCGTTCGCGGCGGCGGCCTCGATCATCGAGTACTCGCCCGACACCTGGTACGCCGCCACCGGCACCGGGGAGGCGTCGGCGATCTGCCGCAGCACGTCCAGGTAGGCCATGGCCGGCTTGACCATCACCAGGTCGGCCCCCTCGGCCACGTCCTGCGCCAGCTCGCGCAGCGACTCCCGGGCGTTCGCCGGGTCCTGCTGGTACGTCTTCCGGTCACCCTTGAGCGAGGAGCCGACGGCCTCCCGGAACGGGCCGTAGAAGGCGGAGGCGTACTTGGCGGTGTAGGCCAGGATGCCGGTGTCCTGGTACCCGGCCTCGTCCAGCGCCCGCCGGACCACCCCGACCTGACCGTCCATCATCCCGGACGGGCCGACCAGGTGGACCCCGGCCGCGGCCTGCACCAGGGCCATCTCCTTGTACCGCTCCAGGGTGGCGTCGTTGTCCACGCTGCCGTCCTCGGCCAGCACCCCGCAGTGCCCGTGGTCGGTGTACTCGTCCAGACAGAGGTCGGACATCACCACCAGCTGGTCGCCGACCTCGGAGACCACGTCCCGGATCGCCTGCTGCAGGATCCCGTCCGGGTTGGTGCCCTCGCTGCCGATCGCGTCCTGCACCTCGGGGACGCCGAAGAGCATGATCCCGCCCAGGCCCGCCTCGGCCGCCTCCACGGCAGCCCGGCGCAGGGTGTCCCTGGTGTGCTGGACCACCCCCGGCATGGACCCGATCGGACGCGGCTCGGTGATCCCCTCCCGCACGAACGCGGGCAGGATCAGCTCGGCCGGATGCAACCTGGTCTCGGCGACCAGCCGCCGCATCGCCGGGGTGGAGCGCAGCCGACGCGGACGAACGTACGGGAACTCAGCGGACACAGCTTCTTCTCCTCGGCACATGGTTCGGCAGACAGGGGCTCGGGGAACTGCGACGCCGACCTCGGCAAAGGTGATCCGTGCGTTGGTGGGCAGGCACTTTCGCCTGTGACCCGAACGCCAGATCTCCTCGCAGTTCCCCGAGCCCCTGGACCGTAGATGCTCGATCTCCGACCGAAACCTAAGCTAGCGCGCCTTACGGCGGGAGCCCGGACGGCGCTCGCTCGGGCGGTAGACCGGCTCGCCGGCTGCGGTGGCGGTGTCCCGGCGGCCCGCGCCGAAGTCGGCCAGGGCCTGGGCCAGTGCGGCGGCCGACGGGGCCGGGGCCATCACGTCCACCCGCAGGCCGTGCTCCTCCGCGGTCTTCGCGGTGGCCGGGCCGATACAGGCGATGATCGTGACGTTGTGCGGCTTGCCCGCGATGCCGACCAGGTTGCGGACGGTCGAGGAGGAGGTGAAGAGCACCGCGTCGAAGCCGCCGCCCTTGATCGCCTCCCGGGTCTCGGCCGGCGGCGGCGAGGCGCGTACGGTCCGATAGGCCGTCACGTCGTCCACCTCCCAGCCGAGTTCGACCAGACCGGCCACCAGGGTCTCGGTGGCGATGTCGGCGCGCGGCAGCAGCACCCGGTCGATCGGGTCGAAGACCGGGTCGTACGGCGGCCAGTCCTCCAGCAGACCGGCGGCGGACTGCTCACCGCTGGGCACCAGATCCGGCTTGACGCCGAAGTCGACCAGCGCCTGGGCCGTCGTCTCGCCGACCGCCGCGACCTTGATCCCGGCGAACGCCCGGGCGTCCAGGCCGTACTCCTCGAACTTCTCCCGGACCGCACGGACCGCGTTCACCGAGGTGAAGGCGATCCACTCGTAACGGCCCGTCACCAGGCCCTTGATCGCCCGCTCCATCTGCTGCGGGGTGCGCGGCGGCTCGACCGCGATGGTCGGCACCTCCTGCGGCACCGCGCCGTACGAGCGCAGTTGGTCGGAGAGGCCGTGCGCCTGCTCCTTGGTCCGCGGGACGAGGACGTTCCAGCCGAACAGCGGCTTGGTCTCGAACCACGAGTGCGAGGAGCGGTGGGCGACCTGCTCGCCCACCACGGCTATCACCGAGGTGGCCGGGTCGACCGGTGCCGAGACCGGCGAGGGCAGCACCCGGGCCGCCTTCAGGTCGGCCGCGATGGTGGTCAGGGTGGCGGTGAAGGTGCGCTGCCGGGTGGTGGTGCCGGAGAGCGTGGCCGACAGCGGCGACTCCGGCTTGCGGCCGTTGGCCACCAGCGCGGCGGCGGTGGCGGGCAGCTGGCCCAGCGTGGTGCGGACCACCAGGGTGGTCTCCGGTGCACCGAGGTCGATGGTCTGTCCGGCCAGCAGGCCGGCACCGTCCACGAACCGGACGTCCGCGCCGCGGCTGCCGCGCAGCGGCACCCCGGCGTAGGCCGGTACGCCGACCGACTGGGCGACCCCGGGGATCACCTCGAACGGGATCGCGGCCTGGGCGCAGCCGAGCATCTCCTCGGCGGCGCACCCGTCCAGGCCGGGGTCGCCGTCCACGGTGCGGACCACGTGCTTGCCGGTCCTGACGGCCTCGGCGACCACGGCTGCCACGTCCGGGCAGTCCTCGCCGACGGTGCTGTGCACCACGACCCCGACCGGGCAGTGGGTGCGCACGGCGGCCGCGGTCAGCGGGTCGGCGATCAGCACGTCGGCGGAGGCCAGCACGTCCACGGCCCGCAGGGTGAGCAGGCCCGGGTCACCGGGGCCCGCACCCAGGAAGGTGCAGCGGCCGGCCTGGACGGCCGGGGTGTGCGCGAGGTTGGCGGCGGCGCTCATCGGGCTCGCTCCCCCATCAGGTTGGCCGCTCCCGCGTCGAGCAGCCGCTCGGCGAGCGCGTGGCCGAGGGCCACCGCCTGCCGCTCGGCGGTCTCGTCGGGGACGAGCGGACCGTTGGCGGTCATCTTCAGCAGGGTGGCGCCGTCGACGGTGCCGACCACGCCCTCCAGCCGCAGTTCGGTGCCCTGCCAGGTGGCGAGGGCGGCTACCGGTGCGGAGCAGCCGGCCTCCAGGCGGGCCAGCAGGGCGCGCTCGGCGGCCACCGCCACCCGGGTCGGCAGGTGGTCCAACTCGCCCAGTGCGACGGCGAGTTCGGGACTTCAACTGGGCCATCCGGCGCGGCGATCCGGTGCCGATCCGGGCGGTGTGCCCGGCCAGCTTCTCGACCAGCTCGGTCAGGCTCAGGCCGTCCCGGGCGACCAGGGCGTCCCTGCTGTCCTCGCGCTCGGGGACGACCGCCAGCAGCAGGCCCTCGGGGGCCGCGGTGGGCAGGTCCTTGAGCGAGTGCACGGCCAGGTCGATCCGGCCCTCCAGCAGCGCGTCGCGCAGCGCGGAGACAAAGACTCCGGTGCCGCCGATCTGCGCCAGCGCCTCCCGGGAGGTGTCGCCGTAGGTGGTGATCTCCACCAGCTCGACGGGGCGCCCGGTGACCCGCTCGACCGTACGGGCGACCATGCCCGACTGGGCCATCGCAAGGGCGCTCCGGCGGGTGCCGAGGCGCAGCGGCTGCGACTGGCCGTCGCTGCTGCTCAGTTGACCATTCATGAGGTGATCGTCCCGGTCATGCTCGTGGGCTGGCTGGTGGTTCATCGGAGGCTTCCCCCCGCGTGGGTGGTGTCGGCCTTGGCCTGCGCACCGATCGGTGTGCGGGAGACAGCCTGCACTGCCGCCGGGTCCAGGTCGAACAGCTCGCGGAGCGCGTCAGCGTACCCGGCCCCGCCGGGCTCGGCCGCGAGTTGCTTCACCCGGACGGTCGGGGCGTGCAGCAGCTTGTCCACCACACGCTTGACGGTCTGTGAGACCTCGGCCCTGGTGCGCTCGTCCAGGTCGGGCAGCCGGGTGTTCAGGCGGCCGAGCTCGCTCAGCACCACCTCGGAGGCCATCTGGCGGAGCGCCACCACGGTGGGTGCGATCCGGGCCGCGCGCTGGGCCGCCCCGAAGGCGTCCACCTCGTCCGCGACGATGCCGACGACGGCGTCCACGTCCCCGGCGCCGGGGGTGGCGGCGTGGGCCTGGGAGAGGCTCTCCAGGTCGACCAGCAGCGCACCGGCGAGGTCGTGGACCGCGTGGTCCACGTCGCGCGGCATGGCCAGGTCGAGGAAGGCCAGCGGGTTCGCCGCGGTCCGTACCGCCATCGCGGCGGCGACGTCCTCGGCGCTGATCACCACGCCGGCCGCGCCGGTGCAGGAGATCACCAGGTCCACGTCGGCGAGCGTCTCGCGGACCTTGCCGAAGTCGACCGTACGGGCGCCCAGGTTGGCCGCCAGCCGCTCGGCCCGCTCGGCGGTCCGGTTGGCGATCAGCAGATCGGCGACCCCGGCGCGGACCAGGGTGGCGGCGGCCAGCGAGCTCATCGAGCCCGCCCCGACCACCAGGGCGCGCTTGCCCGCGATCTCGCCGGCCCCGACCGCGACCTGCTCCAGGCCGAAGGTGACCAGGGACTGCCCGGCCTTGTCGATGCCGGTCTCGCTGTGCGCCCGCTTGCCGACCCGCAGGGCCTGCTGGAACAGCTCGTTCAGGCCGCGCCCGGCGGTGTGCTCCTCCTGGGCGCGGGCCAGCGCGTCGCGCAGCTGGCCGAGGATCTGGCCCTCGCCGACCACCATCGAGTCCAGCCCGCAGGCCACCGAGAAGAGGTGGTGCACGGCCCGGTCCTCGTAGTGCACGTAGAGGTGCGAGGTGAGCTCCTCCAGGTCCACGCCGCTGTGGTGGGCGAGCAGCAGGGAGAGCTCGGCCACCCCGGCGTGGAACTTGTCCACGTCGGCGTACAGCTCGATCCGGTTGCAGGTGTTGACCAGGGCGGCCTCGCCGACGGCCGGCGAGGCGGCGGTGTCGTGCAGCAGCCGGGTGGGCACCTGGCCGGTGAGCGCGGCGCGTTCCAACAGGCCGACGGGTGCGCTGCGGTGGCTCAGACCGACGACGAGAAGACTCATGCCCGCCCCCTGGGGTTGCGGATCTGCTGGCGGCTCACGCGGGCATCACCGCGGAGAGCTCGCCCTCGGTGCCCTTGGCGGGCTTGCCCTTGACCGGCTCGGCCTTGGTGGCACCGGCCGCCCGGCGGAGCTTGGCGGCGGCGGCCCGGACCGGGCCGGGGGCGCGGTCGAGCACCGAGTCGTTGTGGCCGGACTCCTCGCCGGCCTTGCGCTGCTCGTGGAAGGCGAGGATCTGGAGCTCTATCGAGAGGTCCACCTTGCGCACGTCCACGCCGTCCGGGACGGTCAGCACGGTCGGGGCGAAGTTCAGGATGCTGGTCACACCGGCGTCGACCAGGCGGTCGCAGACCTGCTGGGCGGCGCCGGGCGGGGTGGTGATGACGCCGATGGAGACGTGCTGGCTCTCCACGATCGCCTCCAACTCGTCCATGTGCCGCACCGGGAGACCGGCGGCGCTGTTGCCGACCACGGTCGGGTCGGCGTCCAGCAGGGCGGCGACCCGGAAACCACGGGAGGCGAAGCCGCCGTAGTTGGCGAGCGCGTGGCCGAGGTTACCGATTCCGACGATGACCACGGGCCAGTCCTGGGTCAGGCCCAGCTCGCGGGAGATCTGGTAGACCAGGTACTCCACGTCGTAGCCGACGCCACGGGTCCCGTAGGAGCCGAGGTAGGAGAAGTCCTTGCGGAGCTTCGCCGAGTTGACCCCGGCGGCGGTGGCCAGTTCCTCGGATGAGACGGTGGGCACCGAGCGCTCGGAGAGTGCGGTGAGTGCCCTCAGGTAGAGGGGAAGGCGGGCGACAGTCGCCTCCGGGATGCCCCGGGCACGCGAGGGTCGGCGCGCGGCGCCCGGCTCGGGCGTCTGCGAAGTGCTCTGGGTGGATCGGCCGATTGCCACGGTGCTCCTGTGGGTGAAGCTGGGCTTTGGCAGCCAGGCTATGCGTTTGTGAACGTGTGCACAAAGATGGTGTCCGATTTGTCCGGGCACAGTGACGCGCATCACGCCGGATCTCAAGTCGCTGCTGGGACAGTGTGCGCCACTCATCGCTCGGCGCCCATAGCCGTGAGCACCAGGCCCGGCGGCTCGACTCCCTGCGGCCACGGCCCGAACGGGGCCTCCCGGCGGATCAGCGGCCGTCCGGGCGCCTCCCGCTGGGACAGCGCCCGGCTCAGCCGGGGCCAGGGCAGCCCGGCGGCCTCGTACATCGGCGGGGACCAGTCCGGGCGCGCCCCGGTGACGTACCGGAGCAGGTCGGCGGTGGCCCGGGCGTCGCCGAGTGCGGTGTGGGCCGGGTACCAGCCGAGCCCGGCCGCCTCGACGCAGGCCGCCAGGCCGTACCCGCCGGCCTCGGCCAGGTGGGCCCGGGCCAGGCGCAGGGTGCAGAGCGTCGGTATCGGCGGCAGCGGCACCCCGATCCGGGCGAACTCGCGCTCCAGGAACGCCTGGTCGCAGCTGACGTGGTGACCGACCAGCACCCGCCCCGCCAGCAGCTCCAGCAGCGTCGGGGCGACCTCGCGGAACCTCGGCGCACCGACCACGTCGGCCTGGCTGATCCGGTGCACATGGGTCGGCCCGACCGGCCCGACCGGGTCGATCAGGGTGGAGAACTCGCCCTCGGCGCGGAGTTGGCCGTCCAGCAGCAGCACGGCGATCTCCACCACCCGGTGGCGCCACGGGCTACGGCCGGTGGCCTCGACGTCCACGACGGCGAAGCCACCCGAGGCGGGCGGCAGTTGTCGGCCGGGAAGCATGAATGCTCTCCTCCGTCATCCAGCCCCCGGCGGACAGAAACGTTTTAGATCGTAAGCCGACCAACTGGCGTTTCCTAAGCCGATCTTCATTTTTGCAGGCAACGATTTGGCGAAGCACCCCCGCCGAACGGAGGGGCTGCCGTGCCGTCAGGCGCCGAGCGCTGCGCGCAGGCGCCGTTCGTCGACCCGCCAGAAATCGTGCTGCTTCCCGTCGATCAGCGTCACCGGAATCTGCTCCCAGTACTTCCGGTACAGCTCCTCGTCCTGGGTGATGTCCCGCTCCTCGAAGGCACTTCCCAGCTCCTCGGCCACCCGCACGATCACCGCCCGGGCGTCGTCGCACAGATGGCAGCCGGGCTTCCCGATCAGGGTCACCGTCCGCTCGGCGGGCTTCTTGCTGGTGTCACGTCGCAACAGTGGGGTCACCGCACCATTCTCAACCTTGCGCCTGCGTTCAAGTACCGGTCACGCGGGCTGGCTATGCTCGGGGCCATGGTCGCCCTCAGAAGGCTCTCCCACGTACGGCGCTCCCCGAACGAGCAGTCGGCCCTGGCGGGCGAGGCCGCCGCCGCTGCGGCGGAGGACCACACGCCGACCCCGGACGACCCGCAGGCCGCCGCGTTCTTCGACTGCGACAACACCATCCTGCGCGGTGCGGCGATCTTCTACCTGGGCATCGGCCTGTACCGGCGGAGGTTCTTCACCCGCCGCGACATGGTCAGGTTCGCCTGGCAGCAGGCGTGGTTCCGGGTGCACGGCGCCGAGGACCCGGCGCACATGGCGGACGCCAAGGACAAGGCGCTCGGCCTGGTGGCGGGCAAGCGGACCACCGAGCTGGAGGCGATCTGCGAGGAGATCTTCGCGGACGTGATCACCCGGAAGATCTGGCCGGGCACCCAGGCGCTGGTGCAGCTGCACCTGGACGCCGGGCAGCGGGTCTGGCTGGTCACCGCAGCCCCGCAGGAGGTTGCCAGGATCATCGCCCGGCAGCTCGGCATGACCGGGGCGCTCGGCACGGTGGCCGAGGCGGTGGACGGGGTCTACACCGGCCGGCTGGTCGGCGGGCTGCTGCACGGCGAGGCGAAGGCGGCGGCGGTCACCGCACTGGCCCGGCGGGAGCGGCTGGAGTTGAGCCGGTGCGCCGCGTTCAGCGACTCGGCCAACGACATCCCGATGCTGGCGCTGGTCGGCCACCCGTACGTGGTGAACCCGGACTCGACGCTGCGGCGGCACGCCCGGGCCAACGGCTGGCGGGTGCGCGATTTCAGGACCGGCCGCAAGGCGGCCAGGATCGGCCTGCCCACCGCGGCCGGCCTGGGAGTCCTCGCCGGTGCGACCGCTGCCGCGGTGGCGCTCAGGCGTCGGCAGCGGGCGGCCTGACGGCCGGTCAGCACGACACCGAAAGCGGGTCACTCTTAAGGGCGAACTCCGCTGCCGGATCCGGGTGATCCGATCGTGTTCGCCCGTGACCGGAACCGATCGTTCGGAGAGTTGGGAAAGTCGGGGGTTGCCGGGGCCGGAACCCGGGAATCGGGCCCCTCACCTCCGGAAACTGTCACCCGGCGCACACGGGCGATCACATTGAGCCGAGCGGCTGATGCCATCTTCGGTCAGTTCCAGCCGCATATGCACGCCAAGCGGATCTCAAACGACCACTTCGGCCACAGGGTGTAGCTGTCATTGCACAAAGCGTTATTCTCTCCTGGATGCACGCCACCCACACGTCCCCGTTGACGAGGGGTCAGTCGGAGTGTGCTCTCCGCGCAGGCGGAGGTGATCCGTCCACAGTTCTGCCTCTGGGAGTCCCGTGTACCCACCCGTCCGGAACGACGCGCCTGCCTCCTCCCGCCCGTCGCCCACCAACCTGCGCCGCGGTACACACCTCGACCGACTCCGGTCCGCGATCCGCGAGTTCGAGCTGTACGTGCCCCAACCGGCGCTGGCCGGTGTCCCGTCGGCGGGCGGGGTAGCGCTCCGCTCCTCGACCACCACCGGCGGCACCGGCACCCGCAGCCGGGTCGGCGCGGGCACCGGGCCCGGCTCCCGGAGCAGGGCCAGAACCACACCCACGCCGGGGCTCGAGTCCGAGCACAACCCGATCATGGAGTTGGTCGAGCGGGCCCAGGCCGGTGAGAGCGAGGCCTTCGGCCGGCTCTACGACCACTACTCGGACACCGTCTACCGGTACATCTACTACCGGGTCGGCGGGCGGGCCACCGCCGAGGACCTGACCAGCGAGACCTTCCTGCGCGCGCTGCGCCGGATCGGCACCTTCACCTGGCAGGGCCGGGACTTCGGCGCCTGGCTGGTGACCATCGCGCGCAACCTGGTGGCGGACCACTTCAAGTCCAGCCGGTTCCGCCTGGAGGTCACCACCGGCGAGATGCTCGACTCCAACGAGTGCGAGCGCAGCCCCGAGGACTCGGTGCTGGAGTCACTCTCCAACGCCGCCCTGCTGGACGCGGTGCGACGGCTCAATCCGCAGCAGCAGGAGTGCGTCACGCTCCGCTTCCTGCAGGGGCTTTCGGTGGCCGAGACGGCCAGAATCATGGGCAAGAACGAGGGTGCCATCAAGACCCTCCAGTACCGCGCGGTCCGCACCCTGGCCCGACTGCTGCCCCCCGACGCCCGGTGAGCTCAATAGCTGACGATGCGTCATATCAACTGCCTGGCTTCCCCGGGCGGGTGAACGAGCGGTCACATGCTCTGCTTAATGCGGAAGAGGGGCCGTGCGTAACCGACGCCCGGCCCTGCTCGTTGGCCAACCTGCAAGCCCCCGCCGGGCCGTCGGTCAAGCAGGATCGACCACGCTCACCCGATGGAGTGGTTTTGGCCCGCCGAGGCAACCGTCCGGCAGGCCGGGGAGTCCACAACGACGAAGGGAGGTGTGGCCCGTGACGGCAAACATGCTGGAGCACCGGCGGGCGAGGGCCTTCGCCGAGGCGCTGGAGGCCCACCACGTAGAGCCCCACCAAGGGGACCGGAGACCCGGCAGCAGTCGGCCCGGGGGCTCCACCGCGATGGCGGAGCTGCTGACCATGGCGGACGCGCTCGGCGCACTGCCCGAGCCCGAGCTCAGCACCGAGGCCAGGACGCTCCAACGCGCCCAGCTGATGGCCGCGTTCGAGCGCGACTGGACGGGCAGCCCAGCCGCGAAGGTGCCGCAGCAGCGCAGGCACCGGGCGCTCCGGTCCGGGGCGCGGATGCGCTGGGGCCGGCGGCTGGCGATCGGCGGCCTGGTGGCCGGCGTGGCGGTCGGCAGCTTCGCCGGTGCGGCCGCCGCCAGCTCCAACGCCCTTCCGGGTGACACCCTCTACGGCATGAAGCGCGGGCTCGAGGACCTCCGGCTCAGCTGGGCAGGATCCGACTCCGAGGTCGGCGCCCTGCTGCTGGACCAGGCCTCCACCCGGCTGGAGGAGGCCCAGGGCCTGCTCGGCCGGGCGGACACCGGCGCGACGTTGAGCCCGGCCACGGTGGAGCAGGTCCGCCGCGCGCTGGACGACATGCACGCCGAGGCGGTCAAGGGCCGGGAGCTGCTCCGCTCGGTCTACCGGAGCAACGGGTCGCTCGACCCGATGCGCCGGCTGGCCGGCTTCACCGACGGCGAGGACGACCGGTGGGCGGCCGTCAAGGGCCAGCTGCCGACCCAACTCAGCGGCCAGGCCAGCAAGGTGAACGAGCTCTTCGACGAGATGACCGAGGACGTCGCCCCGCTCCAGCTGGCCCCGTCGGCAGCCAAGGGCCACTCCCCGGCCGCACCCGGCGGCAGCGCTCCGCAGTCCCCCGGCGGTACCGCGGCCTCCCCGGCCACCGGTGCCGGCAGCGCGACCCAGCCGCGTACCGACCCGGGCCGGCCCAACTCCGGCACCGGACCGGGCGCGACCACGCCGAGCAGCAAGGCCAGCCCCGGTCTGCTCGACAAGCTGCTGCCGGGCGTCACCGGTGGCGGTGCGGCCTCCCCGGCCGCCGGTTCGCCCGAGCTGGCCGCCGACGCACCCGCGCCGGCCGCCGCAGACGCCCCGCAGGACCAGCCGCCGACCCAGGAGCTGCGCATTCCGGCGCTGATCCCGGGCCTGCTGCCGGAGATCTCGCTGGGCTGAGTGCACGTCAGGGGGGCCTGGGCAGCTGCCCAGGCCGCCTGGGCAGCTGCCCAGGCCCCCCTGAGGCATGTCTAGAAGAAGACCGACCGCCGCTGCACCAGCAGCTTGTACAGCGTGTGCTGGATGGTCTCCCTGACCTGGTCGGTCAGATCGAAGACCAGCATCGGGTCGTCCGCCGCCTCCGGCGGGTAGCTGTCGGTCGGGATCGGCTCGCCGAACTGGATGGTCCACTTGGTCGGCAGCGGGATCGCGCCGAGCGGTCCGAGCCAGGGGAAGGTCGGCGTGATCGGCAGGTACGGCAGCCCGAGCGCCCGGGCCAGCGTCCGGGCGTTGCCGATCATCGGGTAGGTCTCCTCGGCGCCGACGATCGAGCACGGCACGATCGGCACCCCGGCCCGCAGCGCGGAGGCCACGAAGCCGCCCCGGCCGAAGCGCTGGAGCTTGTACCGCTCGGCGAACGGCTTGCCGATGCCCTTGAAGCCCTCCGGCCAGACCCCGACCACCTCGCCGCGCTCCAGCAGCGCGGCGGCGTCCTCGCTGCAGGCCAGCGTGTGCCCGGCCTTCCGGGCCAGCTCGCCGACCACCGGCAGCACGAAGACCAGGTCGGCCGCGAGCATCCGCAGGTGCCGCTGCCGGGGGTGGTGGTCGTGGATGGCGATCTGGGTCATCAGCGCGTCCAGCGGGACGGTGCCGGAGTGGTTGGCGACGATCAGCACCCCGCCCTCGGCCGGGATGTTCTCGATGCCCCGGACCTCGACCCGGAAGTACTTCTCCGCCAGCGGGCGGAGCATCGAGAGCAGCACCTCCTCGGTGAGCTCCCGGTCGAAGCCGAACTCGTCCACCTCGTAGTCGCCGGTGATCCGCCGCCGCAGGAAGGACAGGCCGTTGGCGGCCCGGTCCTCCCAGCCCTTGCCGAGCGCCCGGGTGGCGGCCGAGCCGAGCGGCCCGGCCAGCGCGCCGCCGACCGCGTCGGCGATCCGGTCCGACAGGCCCGGCCCGGACGGCTCCGGCTGCCAGCTAGGTGCGGACTCGATCGGGATCACCTTCGCCGGCTCGGCGTCCCTCGCAGCGGTCATCTCGGCCTCAGCTCCTCGGAGGGTTCTGACGGGTCAGCAGACCCGCCAGCCGGTCGGCGGCCGCGGCCAGCCGCTCGGGCGGCAGCAGCCCGCCGGACTGGGCGGCGGCGAAGTCGGCGAACGCCTCGGGGGTGGTCATGGTCGGCGTCCAGCCGAAGCCCTCGCGCAGCTCGGTGGTGTCCACCACCCGCCCGTGGCTGAGCAGTTGGAGCTGTTCGGGCGATATGTCGGCGAGGCCGGTCCGCCGGGCCAGACCGGCGGCCAGGCCCAGCGCGGGCCCGAGCAGCGGGACGGTGGGACGGCCGAGCCGGCGGGCGCACTGGGAGAGCAGCAGCACGCCGTCCCCGGCCACGTTGTAGGTGCCGGGCCTCGGCTCGGTGGCCGCCAGGTGCAGGAGCGCGACGGCGTCGTCCTCGTGCACGAACTGCAACCGGGGATCGCGGCCGAGCACGGTGGGCAGCACCGGCAGCGCGAAGTAGTCGCAGAGCGGGGTGTCCCCGGCCGGGCCGACGATGTTGGCGAACCGCAGCACGGTGACCGCCACGTCGGGCCGGCGCCTGGCGAAGCCGCGGACGTACCCCTCGACCTCGGTGGCGTCCTTGCCGAAGCCGCTGCGCGGCAGGGCCTTGGGCGGCATCCGCTCGCCGAACACCGCCGGGTCGCGCGGGGCGGAGCCGTACACGGCAGTGGTGGACTTGACGACCAGTCGGCGCAAGCCCGGTGCCTTCTGGCAGGCCCCGAGCAGCTGCATGGTGCCGATGACGTTGGTCTCCTTGGCGGTGGCCCGGCCACCCTGCATCCCGGCACTGACGTCCAGGTGCACCACGGTGTCCACGTCGTACTCGGCGATCACCCGGGCGACGGCGGGTCGGCGCAGGTCGACCCGGACGTACTCGACGCCGTCGGCGGCCATCCCGCCCCACGGCTCCCGGCTGTCCACGCCGACCACCCGGTCGATGCCGGGGCGGCCGGCCAGCCGGGCCGCGAACCTGGCCCCGAGGTGCCGGGCGACGCCGGTGACGAGCACGACCTTGCCCACTGCGCCGCACCCCTCTCGAAAGCCCTGCACGCACCGTATCGCGCCGGGCTTCGATCCGGGCAAACGACAGCGCCCGCCCCGGCCTGAACCGGAACGGGCGCTGTCTGCACACCTGGCGCGCAGGGCGCGGCCGTGGGTGCCTACTTCTTGTTACGACGCTGAACGCGAGTGCGCTTCAGAAGCTTGCGGTGCTTCTTCTTGGCCATACGCTTGCGACGCTTCTTGATGACAGAGCCCACGGAACTACCCTCGCTCACTGAGACTCACGTCCGTGAGAGACGGAGTCCATACGACTGACGGAGGGCCTAGCCTACCCGTCGCTGCGGTTAAGCCGTAATCGTGCTCCGAAGAGGCCCCAGCTCTACGCGCTCTCGAGGCGCACGTAGGACTCCCTGAGGTACTCGTGGACGGCCTGCTCGGGGACTCGGAAGGAGCGGCCGACCCTGATCGCGGGCAGCTCTCCACTGTGTACCAGCCGGTACACCGTCATCTTGGACACCCGCATGACCGAGGCAACCTCTGCCACGGTCAGGAAGACGACCTCCTGCAATGGGCGTTCGCCGGAACTCATGACCCTCACCCGACCCTTACCCGTGTGCAAGGCACCGACTTCCCCTTCGGTGACTCCACCGGCACACGTGTATCCCCAGAGTAGTTAAGGGTGGTACCAGTGGGAAGAGGGAGAAGCTCAGTCCTTGTACGGTGCGAGATCCGCCCGTTGCAGTACGTAGTCGCTCAGCGCTCTGTAGCAGTCCGGGTGCGCACCGTCGTCCACCGGAACGGCCACCGTCACGGTGCCCTCGGCCTCGGCGACGAACGGCGCCACGTCGTTGGAGTCGGCCAGGCCACCGGCCGGGATGCCCAGCCGGCCCGCCCCGCAGAGCCAGCCGTGGTCGCCCAGCACCAGGTCGGGCAGCGGATGCCCGGCCTCGGTGAGCGCGGCCAGCGCCAGCCGGACGGGCTGCGGCGAGTGGGTGTGCAGCAGCTCGCCCGCGCTGTCGGCGGAGCGGACCACCAGGACCGGGCCGACGGCGTCCAGCACGCAGCTCCGCTGCCCGGCCGGGGTGGGCTCGCGGAACCGGGTGCCGCGCGCGGGCGTACGCAGGGCGCAGCCCGAGCGCTCCAGGGCCCGGGCCAGTGCGCCGTGGAAGCCCGCCAGCTTGGTCGGGTGCCCGGTCCCGGCGAGCACGGTGCCCCGGCGGCGGGCGGTGGCGGCCAGCAGCCTTGCGAGGCGCTCCAGGGCGTCCACGGTGCGCTCGGGGTCGATGGTGTCCGGCCCTTGGCCGTAGCTGAAGTCGGGGTGCACACCGACCCGTTCGGCCATCAGGTCGAGCACCGCGCCGGGTCCCCAGCGGCGCTCCGGGTCCAGGCCCATCAGGGCCGCCGGGTCGGCCTGGCCGAACAGGCGGTAGTGCCGCAGGTTGTTCTGCCGGAGTGTCGGGACGGCCGGGCCTGCCAGCCGGTGCCTGAGCAGGTGCGCGACCAGTTCGGCCCGGGTGAGCTCGGCCCGGGTCACGGCAGCAGTCCGTGGTGCGGGAGGACGGCCCGGCGGGCGGCCAGGATGGCCTGGTCAAGCCGGTCGCCGGGGTCGTAGCCGTGGTCGTGGAAGTCCCGCCAGTGCGGGGTGCCGCCGTCGGTCATCCGGGCCGGGCCGGGGCGGCCGGTCAGCCGCTCGGCCTCGGCCCGCCACTCGGCGGGGAGCTCGGTGGCCGGGTCGATCGGGTGCCCGGCGGCGACGGCCACCAGGTGGGTCCAGGCAACCGGGACCACGTCCACCACCGCGTACCCGCCGCCGCCGAGCGCCAGCCAGCGGCCGTCCGCGTAGTGGTGGGCCAGCTGGTGGATCGCCTCGGCGACCAGCCGCTGGGCGTCCAGACTGACCGTCAGGTGGGCCAACGGATCGGCCAGGTGGGTGTCGGCGCCGTGCTGACTGACGATCACCTGGGGGCGGAACGCGGAGAGCAGCTCGGGCACCAGGGCGTGGAAGGCGCGCAGCCAGCCCGCGTCGCCGGTGCCGGCGGGCAGCGGCAGGTTGGCGGCGGTGCCCGGCGCGTCCGGGCCGCCGGTCTCGGTGGCCCAGCCGGTCTCGTTGGGGAACAGGGTGGCCGGGCTCTCGTGCAGCGAGACGGTGAGCACCCGGGGGTCGTTCCAGAACGCCGCCTGCACGCCGTCCCCGTGGTGCACGTCCACGTCCACGTACGCGACCCGCTCGGCGCCGAGCTCCAGCAGCCGGGCGATCGCCAGCGCGGGGTCGTTGTAGACGCAGAAGCCCGCCGCCCGGTCCGGCATCGCGTGGTGCAGGCCACCGGCGAAGTTGACGGCGTGCCGGACCTCCCCGCCGCGCCAGACCGCCTCGGCGCCGGCCACCGACTGACCGGCGATCAGTGCGGAGGCGGTGTGCTGGGCGGCGAACGTCCAGGTGTCGGCGGTGCCCAGGCCGTGCGCGAGGTCGCTGTGCTCCGGGTGGGCGGCGACCCGGCGGACCGCGTCCACGTACCCGGCGGTGTGCACCAGCCGCAGCGTCGACTCCCCGGCCGGCGGGGCGGAGCGGACGGTCACCCCCGGTGCGGTGGTCAGGCCGAACGCCTCCACCAGCCGCATGGTCAGCGCCAGCCTGGTCGGGTCCATCGGGTGCCCCGCCCCGAAGTCGTACGAGGTGACGGCCTCGTCCCAGTACAGGTGCAGGCCGCTGCAGTTCTCGGGCATGGGTCACACGGTAGCGGGCTGCCGGCTCCCCGCCGAAGTACCGAAGTGCCGGGCCAACGGGAGGATCGCCAGGATCAGCACCATCGGGGCCAGCAGCGCCAGCCGGAACGAGCTCGCCTCGGCGAGGGCGCCGACCAGCGGCGAGCCGAGCAGGAAGCCGACGTAGTTGAACAGGTTGAGCCGGGCCACCGCCGCGTCCGACGCCTCCGGGTAGAGCCGGCCGCCGGCCGCGAAGACCTGCGGGATGATCGCGCAGATGCCGAAGCCCAGCACGGTGAACGCGGCCACCCCGGCCCACTCGCCCGGCGCGGCGGCGGCCAGCGCGAAGCCGAGCGCGGCCAGCGCCGCCCCGCCGCGCACCACCGGGACCGCGCCCCAGCGCTCCACCGCCCGGTCGCCGACCATCCTGCCGAGCAGCATCGCCACCATGTAGCCGAGGTAGGAGAGCTTGGCCAGGTCCTCCGGGCTGCCCAGCACGTCGGTCAGGTACTTGACGCTGTAGTTGGAGACCGAGGCGTCGGCGATGTACGCGAAGGCCATCGCCGCGCACAGCGGCAGCAGCGGACGCCAGGGGATCCGGGCGGCTGCGGCGGCGGCTGCCTCCCGTACGGCGTCGCCGAGTTCGGCCGGGCCTGGGAAGCGGGTGCCGACCACCAGCGCGAGCGGGATCAGCAGGGCGGCCGCACCGCCGAACAGCACCGGCAGGTCGAGGTCGTAGTGCGAGCCGAGCCCGGCGAGCGCGGCGCCGAGGATGCCGCCGAGGCTGAAGGCGGCGTGGAAGCCGAGCATGATGCTCCGGCCGTACCGGCGCTGGAGGCCGACCCCGAGCATGTTCATACTCGCGTCGAGTGCACCGACCAGCAGGCCGAACAGGCCCAGGGCGATGGCGAGTTCCCACAGTTCGCCGCCAAGACCGACCAGTGCCAGGCTGACGCACACGGCGGGCTGCACCACCCGCAGCACCACCTTGGCCCCGACCCGCCCGGCCACCGACTCGGAGGCGACCGAACCGACGCCTGCCAGGATCGGCACCGCCGCCAGGAAGACCGGCAGCAGCCCGTCGCTCAGCCCGTACCGGCGCTGGATCTCGGGTATGCAGGTCACCAGCAGCGCGAAGGTGACGCCCTGGAGCACGAAGCTCACCGCCACCGCCGCCCGCGACCGGCGCAACCGCGCGTCCACCTGCTGCTCGGGCATGGCTCGGCCTCGCTCACTGTCGGCGCTACCGGCCGGTACGGAGATGTTGAGCCGTGAGCGTAGGCGTTCGATCGTGTTTGCGGGAGGGGTCGGACCGAATCGTTGCCGGGGACCGGCCCGGGCGGACCGGTCCCCGGCTGAGCCCGGCTCAGGTCACCGGGCTGTTCCAACTCGCGGCCCAGGTGGCGGGGCCGACCACACCGTCACTACTGAGCCCCTTCTCGGCCTGGAAGCGGCGGGCCACCTCGGCCGAGGCCGGGCCGAACCAGCCGTCCACGTCGATCGGCCAGCCGCGTTCGCGCATCCGCTGCTGCCAGCGGCGGACGTTCTCGCCGTGCAGCATCGGGGACTGGAGCCTGAGGTACTCCCCCGGCCAGTCCGGCCCGGTGGAGGGCCGGGGCGCGGGTGACGGGACGGCGGGCGGCGGTACGGCGGGCTGCCCGCCGGGGCGGGGTGCGCCGGCCTGGACCCAGCGGTAGAGCGGGCCGCCCGGGCAGCTGGTGGCGTAGCCGTCCCGGTGCCCCTTGATCTCCGGGCCCGCGCCGCCGTCGCGCTGGAGCCACTCGACCGCGTCCCGCAGGCCGTGCAGCATCGCCTCGGTGGGCTCGGTCAGCCCGGAGTCGCCGACCATCGCGCAGACCGCGTAGTGGTCGCGGTTGAGCGAGGCCCCGCCATTGGCGCCGGTCTGGTGGTGGGCGCCCCGTCCCTCGAAGACGTGGCCGTGCGGGCAGACGACCGCCGTGTTCCCGGTGTAGTAGACTGTCCCGTTCCGGCGGGCCAGCCACGTGCTGTTGGGGGTGGTCGGGCACCAGACCGGACCATCGTGGCTGACCCTGCTGATGGCGAACCGATGCCCGCGACTGTGTGCCGCGACAGGGAAGAACCGTGTCGCCCGCTCGGACCGGCTGAAGTGCAGAGACCATCGCTCCTGGCCCCGGTAGTGCGCCGGATGGATGCCGGCAGGCCAGCCGAGCAGTGCACAGGCGATTTGCAGTGCCTCCAGCCTGCCCCGCACCTTCTGGGTGACCGTGCCGCCCCGTCCCGCGACCGAGCCGTCCGCAAGAACGGACACATCCACGAAGAGCTCCAGCTGCTCCCGGGTCAACTGGGTGACGAAGTCGGCGCGGACGACCTTGTCCGGAGCCGTTGCCACGTCCAACAGCGACCGGCCCGCGATGTGGTTCAGCCGGAATTCCGTCTTGTGGCCGTTCTCGTACATCCGCCAGCGCGGCAGCGTGTCACCACGCCGGTCCAGCTGGGGCACCGGAGCGCCGTAGAGCTTCCGTAGCGTCTGTTCGATCCTTGCAACCAGCCGAGGGTTCGCAACATGGGACTGATAGATCGTCACGCCGGTGGTCAGCTTGCCCCGGCTCTTCGCGATGTTGCCCTCTGTCCAGAACCAAGCGACCAGTTCGACGAACTCATCGCTGTGGACCGCCTCGACAGGAAGGTTGGCAACCGGTGCGGCGACCGTGATCCGGTGCTTGTCCGTCAGGGTCTCGGAGGTGGCGAACACCCGCTCGTACCCACGCACCTTCCTCGGCGAACGACCTCCGATGTCGGCCCAGGTCCCGTCCGGGTTCTTGACCCTGGTGGTCCCGGTCCGGCGGTAGTAGTACTCCACCGGCCACCTGTGCTCGGGTGTGGTCAACGAGGAGTGCGAGCGCCCCTCCATCGAGATGAGTTCGCGAGGCTTGGCGGGAAAGACGTGGATGCCCTGTGCGGGTTGCCACTCGGCCTCCCCCGTGGCGTGGTTCAGCGTGAGCAGAACGTCTCCGGCGCTGAGCTCCTGGTAGCTCTTCCAGCCGGACGGAGTGAGCGCCTGGGTCTGGTCATCGACGCAGTACGCGATGTCGATCCAGCCCTCGTTCCGGTCGGCCAGGTGCGCGGCCTGGATGGCGCGGACCCGGCCGGCGCAGCGGTCGTGGTGCTGGGTGAGGTCGGACGGGACGGCGGTGCCCTCGTAGTGGATCTTGACGCCGCGGGTGCCGTCGACGTACCGCCAGTCACCCCTGGGCGGAGTGGCGCCCCACTGGGCGCGCGGGACGAACTGCATGGATGCCTCCTGAATTCGATGGATGGGTAAGGGAGTTCACGCCTCCGCGTCGGGGGAGATCCGGAGCGTGCGGCGGTCCACCCGGTCGATCGCGTCGCGCATCGAGGAGCCGCTGTTCGGACGGAGTTCGTGCTCGACAGCGGTGAGCCGTCGCTCGATGCCGTCCAGCCGGGTCATCACGCCCTCCCTCCCGGGGACGCCGGGGCGGGATTCGGTGCCCTGCCAGTCCTCACTGAACTCCTCTACCCGGTGGGCGATCTGACGGACCACCCGGCCGAGCCGCCAGAGCATGCCGGTCGCCGCGGTGACGGCGGTGAGTGCGCCGCACCAGACCACGACGGGCTCGAGGGCGGCCGTCCCCAGGACGTCAGCGGTCACCGCTCGCCCGACGGCGCGTCGGCGGTCTCCCGGCGCAGCCAGGACGGCAGGAACTGCTCGACGCCGGGCAGCGCCATCAGCCGGGTGACGGTGCTGGAGACGGTGACCGCCAGGGCGAGGCCGGGCAGGGTGGCGGGCAGGCTGCCGCTGTCCACCAGCAGGGGGACGGCGGCGAGCAGCCCGAGCAGGGTCTGCACCGTGGTGCGCAGGGTACGGCGGGTGGAGTCGGACATGGGTGCTCCTTACGGACCTACGGGAGGGGAACGAACTGAAGCCCTGCTCCTGGCCGTTGGGCCAGGAGCAGGGCTTCAGTGGGGTGAGTGGCGCGGGGTCAGCTGTGGACCCGCAGCACGGTGAGCTTGGTGGAGGAGTCCGCGCCGGGGGCCACCGTGGCGATGGTGCTGCCGGAGTTCTGCGCCACCTGGATCTCGATGTAGTCGCCGACACCGTTCAGGTAGATCAGCCCGGTGGCGACCACCGTGGTGTTGTACGCGGTGCCCGGGATGGCCGCGTGCGCGGCCTGGCCGAAGCCGGCCGTGCCGTTCTTCATGAGGTTCACCACCCGGCCGCCGTTGGCGTTCACGCTGAACGAGATCTGGGCGGTTACCAGGTAGTGCCCGGACATCACCGGCGTGTAGCGGGTCGGGGTGGCCGACTTGTACCCGCCGTGGGTGTCGAACTGCGGGGCAGGCCAGTTGAGCTGCGAGGTCCCACCGCTGGGGATGCTCTGCGCGGTGGTCTGCAGGTAGATGGCGAGCGGCTGGTCGAACAACGGCACCCAGGCGGTTCCGTCGTAGGTGGTGTGGCCGCGATTCTTGACGTGGGCCACCATGCCGGTCACCGGCTGCGTGATCGCCAGGTCTCGCGAGGCACTGTCGTCGAACCGGAGCACGGTGCGGGAGTCCAGCTCGGTGGCGAGACTCTGCAGGTGCTTGGGAAGGTCGGCCGGGTCGGTGGCCTCCGGGTAGGGCAGCCGGCTCATCGGGGTCAGCTTGCTCATGCCGCCGCACCCCCGTCCTGCACGGCCTCTGCCGGGACCGAACCCGGGTCCACCGGAGGAAGCTCCGGGAAGTCCGGTGCGGTCGCGACCGCCACGGCGCCCTGCGGCGGGGTGACCCACTGGCCGAGCGTGCTGACCAGGCCGCCGACCGGCAGCTGGGCCGGATCGCGGCGGATCAGCAGGCCGGCCAGCTGCTCGGCCACCGAGTCGGCGAGCTGCTGGAGTTGGACGGCGCTGAGTTCCACCGTGGTGGGTTCGCTCATGGTGTGCTCCAATCTGACGAAGAGTCGGTCCCGGTCGGGACGTCAGCTCGAATGCAGGCCCTGGTAACTGCGCCCGGAGGCGGTGAGGGCCGCGAGGGTCGGATAGCTTCCGGCCACCTGGGCGTAGGTACGGGTGTTCCAGGCCGCCGGGTCCACCGGCTGGTCGGCGCCCGGAGCGTCCAGCGGCACCGAGTTGTAGTCGGTACCGCGCAGCGTCAAGGTCTGCCGGACCGCACCGTCGCGGCCGGCCTCCACGCTCATGCCGACCACCCAGGCCATGGTGTCGAGCGCGGCTCCGGCGGTATCCACCACCCGGACCACGTCGCCCAGTTGAAGCGTCGGGTCGTAGAGGACGTCGACCCCGCCGAACACCGGCACCGGGTAGATACCGGCATTCAGCAGGGCCTTGGCGAGATCGGATGCGGTGCGCTGGTCCTGCACCCAGTCCGAGCCCTCCGCGCTGTACTGCTGCCGGCCGTACTTGGCCTGGCTGGCCACGCTCTGGGCCACCACCGTGCGCACCACCGGATCGGCCGAGGGTTTGTAGGTGACCAGCCGCACCGAGGGCGAGCCGTCGCGGTTCACGGTGTAGACCGTGTTCGGGGACCAGCTCTCCAGGGTGAGGTAGACCGTGCCGCCGTCCCGCTGGATCCGGGTCTCCACCCGGCCCTTGACCGCCGGTGCCACCACAGAGGGGGGCGAGGTCGGCGCGAACCGCAGCGCCGACCCGCCCGCCGCCAGGACGTCGTCGTCGACCAGCGGGGCGAAGATGTCGAAGTCGCCCTCCCCCACCGAGTAGGCGATCTCCACCCGGCCCTGCGGAGGAATGCTGCGCACCTCGGCGTCGGCATAAGTCTCGCCGACCACCACATCCACCTTGGACCAGTCCTGGTACGGCTGGACGCAGTAGTTGCGGCAGGCGTCGATCTCCTCCGACACGGTCAGCGAGGCGATCTCCCGCAGTGTCGTCACGGTCCGCTGGGCGGTGGTCGGGCGGCTGCTGAACCGGGTGTGGTTGCGCCACCTGAAGATGCCGCTCTCGTCGAACTCGGCGGTGCCGATGGCCGCCTTGGCGATCTGCGAGATCACCTCCCACTGGCTGCCGGAGACCGCCGGGATGTTGTAGAGCGGAAGGGTGACCTCGTCCAGTGTGGCGCCCCTGGTCCAGCTCTGCTTGAAGTCTGCCGCGATCGGCGACTGCAGGTTGTAGCCCTTGGTCAGCTGGACGCCCTCGGTGGCGACATCCGTCACCAGATCGACCCGGTACAGCTCAGAGGCCAACTGCTTTCCGAGGCCGCCGAGTTCGGCGAAGTTCCCCTGCAGGACAGTGCCATCCTCGCCCCGCAGGAACGGAATGGCCATGATCTCGTTGCTGATCCAGTCCCCGTTGGCGTCGTACTCGCTCATCAGCGACCAGGCGCTGTCGATCAGGAGGCCGAGCTGCCAGACCCCGCGCCGCTGTGCCAGGGCGGGGAAGGACCAGCTCTGGGCCACCCCTTCCTCGACACCCGACTCCTTCATGGTGCCGGACCAGAACTCCAGCGTTCCGGCGGCGAAGTCGACCGAGAACTTCAGTAGCCCGAAGTCCTTCCCCAGCCGGTCCAGGTACAGCTTGAAGACCGCCTTGTTCCCGGCTCCGGCAAGCGAGTTGAAGGTGGCCTCCAGGAGTGTCCCCGGGCCGGGGAACAGCACCCTGGAGCGCGGCATCCAGCCGATCTGCACCCCTGGCTGGGTTGGCACCAGGGCCATCTCGTACGGCGCCGCCGACCGGCTCCAGCGGTAGTGCCTGGCGTCCGGGACCACCTCCAGGGTGCCGATGCCGGGCGTCACCCCGCCGTGCAGTGAGGCGTGCAGCAGCGTGTAGGGCTTACCCGTCTGGTAGTCGGGAGCACGGGCGGGCGGACAGGTCAGGATGCCGGCCTGCCGCAGCAGCTCGTCGACGCACCAGGTGGCGCTGGCCACCGGCTGGCGGGAGTTGGCACTGAAGCCGACGTAGGGCTTCGGCAACAGGGCCGGTCCGCGCAGCCGCTCCGCACCGTCCAGCGCGCTGATCCGCACCGTGTCGGTACCGGAGTCGGCACTGCGGTTGCGCACTGTGCCCCGAAAGACCGGAAGTTGGACGCCGGCACCGAGGCCGCTCAGCTGGACCACCGACTGGCCCGGCCGGACCACGTCACCCGTGATCCGGCCGGACCACGGCGAATAGAGCGCGGGCGCGGACACCCCGCCGGTCCCGGCCAGCTCCAGGTCCAGCTGGGCCGAGGAACTGCCCGAGAAGGCCCGCATCGCCTGCGGGAGGTCGGTGGTGTAAGCCCTGTCCACCTTCCATGCCTGTATCTGGGCGGACAGATCGACACCACCGAGCCGGGTGGTGTTCTGGTAGGAACGTTCGCCCACCGCGAGGGCGGCCTCGAGGACCGCGTCATCCTGCTGCACTTGCCACCTCCAGGAAGTCGATCGAGATGTTGCGGTACGGCAGCTTGGCCGCCGGGGTGTCCGAGTAGCCGGTCACCGCCATCGCCGGGCAGCCGTCACCGGGCAGCGTCGGGTCCGGCCAGTCGCCGCCGATGGTGAGGCAGGCGCCGGCCAGCGAGTAGCTGCCGACCGCGCCCGGCTTGGCCACCGGGGTGACGTAGGCGGTGCCCGTCGGCGTGACGGCAGTGACCTGGCCCGCGGCGCCGGTGGCCGTACTGAGGTAGGTCCCGGTGGCGTCCTTGAAGTCCAGCTGAGTGACGCCGGTGAGCGGGAAGGCGGTCGGGCTCCGGAACGACACCGTCATGCCGGGCGCCACCGGGATGTTCGCCCAGTACGAGTGCCGCCAGCCGACGCCGCTGTCCACCGCGCCGGCCTGGAGGGCGAACGTGCCCGGCGCCGTACCGGACTCCACCAGCGTGCTGGCCGGCCCGTGGCCGAACCAGTTCACCTTCCCCCCGCTGCCGGGCCAGTCCCGGCCCGCCGCCTGGGCGGCGTCCAGCAGGTTCACCGCCGCCGGGTCGATCACCACGAACGGCCCGGCGCCGTCCACCCGGCGGGCCAACCGGTCCAGGTACACGGCGGTGCGCTGGTCCAGCGATTCCCAGCTCAGCTTCAGCCGGCGGACCGGCCTCGGCTTGTAGACCACGGTGGCCCGTCCGCTCGCCGCCCGGGACTCGGTCGCACCGAGGTCGGCGCTGCGGTCCCAGCTCTTCGCGGCCTGGTCGATCTCCCGGAGCGAACCGGGCCGACCGATCCACAGGTTGTGCGGCATATGGCACAACTCCTCTCAGTAGATGGCGAGTTCTGCTTCGTTCGGGATCAACCGGCGGTGCTCGCCGCTTCCAGCAGATCAATCGAGATGTTGCGGTAGGGCAGCTTGGCCGCCGGGGTGTCCGCGTAGCCGATCACCGCCATCGCCGGGTATCCCTCACCCGGCTGCTCCTCCGACGCCCAGTCACCGCCGACCGTGAAGCAGGCCCCGGCCAGCGCGTGGTTGCCGACCGCACCCGGCGTCCCGAACGGCACCGCGTACACCGCTCCGACCGGCACCGTGCCGTTGACGGTCCGGCCCGGACTGCTCAGCGCCCCCGAACCGAGGTCGTTACCGGCCGAGTTGAGGAACTTCACCTGCGCCACCGAGGTGGCCGCCGGGAACGCGGTCGGCAACGCGAACGTCACCGCCATCCCCGGCACCACCGGCAGCCCCGGCCAGTTGGGGTGCTTCCAACTCACCGTCGCGGTGGCCACCGTGGCCTGGAACGCGTACGCCCCAGGGACGTTGACCGACTCCACCAGCAGCCCGTTGACCGGGTACCACTGCCCCGGCCTGGCCGGATCGGCCCCGGCCGCGACCCTGGACAGCGCCCGGCCCGCCGACTGATCCGCCGTCAGCAGATTCGCCACCACCGGATCCAGCACCACCAGCGGCCCGTTGCCGTCCACCCGGCGGACCAGCCGGTCCAGATAGGCGGCCGTCCCCTGGTCCAACGACTCCCAGCTCAGCTTCAGCCGGCGGACCGACCTCGGCGCGTACACCACCGTGGCCCGCCCGCTCAGCGACCGGAACTCGGTCACCCCGAGGTCGGCGCTGCGGTCCCAACTCTTCGCGGCCTGGTCGATCTCCCGGAGCGAACCGGGGCGGCCGATCCACAGGTTGTGCGGCATGAGCCACAACTCCTCTCAGTAGGTGGTGAGTTCTGGTTGCCGGCCGTCAGCGGCGGACGAGCTGGCGCTGCCCGTCCATCGCCGCCCGGGCGATGGTCTGGGAATCCACCTGGATCAGCACCGGCCGCAGCGCGAGCGACTCGACGGCCGCCGCAAGGCGGTTGACCGCCGCCGGGGAGGCACCGCCCGAGCTGAGCATCTTGTCCAGCCGGTCCAGCGGGATGACCGCCTCGTGCTGCCCGCCCTCACCGATCAGCGCGAGGGTGCCGCCGGCGGACGGCGCGATGACGCCGCCGTTGGCCAGCATCGGGATGGTCGGGATGTTGACCCCGAAGCCCTTGCCACCGATGCCCGGCACCCAGTCGGGGATGTCGATCCGGATCCCGTTGATCGAGTTGATCGCCCTGTTGACCAGCCCGATCACCGCGTTCAGCGGCGTCTTCACGGCGGACAGCACGGCGTTGAACGCGCTCTCCGCGATCCCCGAGAGCGCACCCCAGGCGCTGCTCAGCGCGTCCTTGACGGTGTTGAACGCCCCGGTGGTGGCGCTCTTGATCCAGTCCAGCACCCCGGAGATCGCGCCCCGGATCCCGTTCCACGCCCCGATGACCACGCCGAGGACGATGTCCAGCACGGTGGTGATCACGGTCTTGTAGGCGTTGAAGTACCACTTGATCGCGGTCCAGATCCAGTCCACCACCGTGGCGATGGCCGTCTGGACGCTGCCCCAGACCTTGGCGATGATGTCGCCGGTCTGCTTCATGATCGGGCCGATCGCCTTCATCACCGTGTCGATGACCTGGCCGATCACCTTGAAGGCGGTGTCCATGATCTTCTGCATGGTCTTGGACTGCATCGCCATGTCGACGATCTTCGCGATGAGCGGGGCCAGCAGCATCAGCAGCAGGCCGATCAGGTTGCCCTTCATCGCGGTGTTCAGGCCCTTCATCCCGCCGGTGGCGAGATCCAGCCCGGACTTGAACCTGCCCATCAGCCCACCGGTGGTGGCCCCCGCCTTACCGGTGGCTGCCATCGCCTTTCCGGTGCCGGCGATCGAACCCTCCGCCTGGGCGGCACCCGACTTGAGCTGCCCCATGGCCGAGTTGGCCTGCCGCATGTCGGCACCGAAACGCCTGGCACTGGCGGCGACTCCATCAATTGCGAGCTTGAGACTCATGAGATACCTGACCCCTTTCTTTCCGGATCCGTGGAATGACCAACCCCCTGAAGGCAGACGTCACCCTCCCAGGGCACTCTGGAGCTTCTTCGAGGTCTCATTCAGCCGCTTCATGTCGCCGTCGAGGTTCTTCAGGCCGGTTCGAATCTCCTCGACGTTCTTGGCCTGATCCTTGACGGCCTTGTCCTTTGCGTCGTCCTTCTTCTTGACGACTTTGGCATCGAGGCGCTCATGCTTGGCGGTCTTGAGCTTCCGGTCGAGCTTCGCCTGGACCTTGTCGGCCTCCGCCAGGGTGGCCTTCAGCTTGGCGGCGTGGTCCTTGACCCTGTTCTCGATACGCTGAATATCTGCCGGGTCTGACTTGCGCGCCTTTGCGGCATTTGCCCTGCCGATATGCGCCTCCTGGCGCTTGGCCTCCGCAACCAGAGATCGGAGCTTGGAGTTCAATTCCTTGATCTCCGGCTCCGCCTTGGTCGCCCGCCAGTTCAGCCAGTCACGTCGTTCTTTTTCCCACTTCGCCGCGTCGACCCAACTCCACGTGTGTACGGGCTTTCCGCGATACGTGACACCCTTCTCGTCGAACTTCCAGAAGGTGTAGTCAAATTTGGCTACGGTGACACCGAACGAGGCGGCCGTGACTGCCACGCTGAGCCCACCCAGGGCCACCTTCAGAAAATCGACCGACCCGCTCAGCCCATTGACCGTCGTGCTGATCGCATTGAGCTTCTTCTTGTAGACGTCGGCATCGTCCCTGGTCCAGTACCTCAATACCGGCTCGGGACCACCAGTACCAGCCATCGTTGCTCCAATCGCAGTTACTGGACTCCCGCGCCGAAGAACAGCGCGAGCGTCGAGGCCGAGACCTCGGGCACGGCCTCTTGGTGGATCGCGACCTCGCCCGGCTCCTCGCCGGTCGCGCCGCCCGGGCGGGTCACAGGCTCCGGGGGGTCGAGGGGCTCTGCCTCTTCGTCGCGGTTGATGGTGGCGAACATCCAGTTGGCGACGGCCAGGTGGTCGACCACGTTGGCGAGCAGGTAGTCCGTGGTGGACCAGTCGGCGGCGTCGCCGTGGAGTTCGCGGGTGAGGGCACTGTCGCGTGGGAGGTGCTTGATCAGCACCGCGAGCCGGCGGGAGGAGAGCCGGTCGCGGTGCCAGTCGAGGAGGTCCACGCCGTAGTGCCGGAGCAGGTCGGCTTCGAGGGCCTCGGCGTGTTCGTCGACGAACTCGCCGAGGCTCAGGCTTCCCCCAGGCCGAGACCCGTCTCCTTGCCGTACGCCTCGAGGATCGCGGCGACGTCCTGCATGGTGATCTCGTGGCGGTCGAAGCGCTCGAACTGCGCCTCGCCGAGCAGGAGTCGGAGCAGGCCGTCGACGTCGTTGTCGTCGAGCTTGGCGAGCTTGCGGGCGGTGCTGCGGGCGAGTTCGGTGGGGAGCTCGAACAGGTCGTCGTCGAGCTCGAAGGTCCAGGCCTTGCCGAGCGCTTCGAGGCGCTGGGCCCGGGCCGCGTTCACGGAGAAGGTAGCCATCAGGGGACTCCAATCAGGGGGTGGAAAAGGGGCGGGGGGGGGGGGGGGGGGGGGGGGGGGTCGTCCGCCGACAGGGCGGTGAAGGTGACGCCGAGCTTGATGGCGGCGGTCCGGGTCAGGCCCAGGTCCTCGGTGTCGGTCACCTGGCCGCGCGGGATGACGAAGCGGTAGGTGATCGCCGAGCCGTCGGTGAACTCGATGCCGAGGGCCTTCTCGTTGGCCTTGGGGGCCGACGCCAGGTCGTACTTGTAGATGCCCGAGCCCACGGCGGTCTCGGTGGTGGCATCGCCGCCGAGGAAGAACGGCAGGGTGTCCTCGTTCATCTGCAGCAGCTGGAACTTGAGGGTGAGGTCGCGGTCGCCGTAGATCAGCCGGGCGGTGCTGGAGGACTGCCAGGTCTTGACCGGGTCGATCTTGTCCTTCTTGGCGAACTTGATGCCGTCGGTGGTGGTGTAGCCCAGGTCCTTCCAGCCGGCGGCCCAGGCCACGGTGGTGTCGACCGGCGCGAGCGTGCCGGTCGGGGCGACCAGGATGCGGCCGGTGCCTGCGACGCGGATCTCGGAGGCGTTGGTGCCTGCCATGGTGTTCTCCTCTTGAGCTGAGACGAAAGGAAATGCCGTGCCCGCCCGGCGGCGGATACGACGAAGGCCCCTCGCGGAGCGCGAAGGGCCTGATCAGGGGGTCGACCGGAGCGGGTCCGGTCAGACCGGACGGAGCGTCAGCCGGACCGTGTTGCGGTACCGGTTGCCGGTCGGCCGGTTGTAGTCGGGCAGCCAGCGCGGGCCGTCCGTCTCCTGGAAGTCGGTGACCACCGCACCGCCGTAGACCGTGCCGCGCAGCTGGAAGACGGCCGCGCGGGCCAGCTGCATCAGTGCGTGGGCGGCGGTCTTGGTCGGTCCGTAGACCTCCAGGTCGACCAGCGGGAGGTCGAGGTGCTGGTCGTCGATCCAGACCCCGCCGGTCCGGGAGACCAGGACGACGGCCTGGGTGCCGTCGAAGCCGGCGGGCGGCTTGTTGTCGACGGTGGCGGTCGCCAGCTCGGTGCGGTTGCGCAGGACGTCGACGATCAGTCGTTCGACGTCGGGGAGCGCCAGCAGCGGATCGGGCATGGTGCTGCTCCTTTCTGACGGGGCCAGGGGTGGTGCGCAGGGCAGCCGGACCTGCCGAGGTGTCGGCGGCCTCAGTGCGGGAGGGAGGAGGGAGGGCGTACACCCGACGGGTACGGCCGCCCTACGCGAAGCGGCGGGCCGCGCCCCGTTTCTCGGGGCACAGCTCCGCCGCTGCTCCAACTGTGACGCATTGCGCGCGCGATCGCAACTTATTGGGGGAACGGACTTCGCCCGGACAGCAGAACGCCCCCGCCGCAGCTGTTCGGCTGCGACGGAGGCGAGTTGAGGGACGGTCAGGAGATCCGGCCCCGCCGGGTACGGCGCTCGGCGGCGAAGACGTCCTCCAGCCGGTAGAGCAGGGCCCGGCCCTGCCGGCCTGCGGCGGCCAGGTGGCCGAGCTGCACCCACTTACGGATGGTGGCGGGGGCGACCGCCACCTCGACCGCCGCGATCGGGGCGGTGACCAGGGTGGCGACCCCGGGCAGCGAGATCGGGTTCACGCGGCCGACCCCGATCCGCCGACCGGCCCCGATCCGCCGGCGGGCTCCGCCGCTTCGACCAGAACGGCCAGCTCGCTCGCGTCCACCCCGGCGTCCAGGGCGAGTTGGGACCACGAGGTCTCCGCCCAGGTGTGCCGGTGCCCCGGGCTGGTCCGGCACTCGCAGTCCGCCTCGGTGCACCGGCAGCCGGGGTTGACGCAGAGCACGGCCCGCCAGGCCGGGAAGGCCCGCAGCGAGACCGAGTCGCACCAGGGGCAGCGCCCCCGGACCCGGACCAGCTGCTCGGCCTCCCCCAGCGCGGCCGAGCAGCGGCGCGACATCCGGCGGCACTCCGCCAGGACGTGCTCGGCCAGCACCGGGTGGTCGGCCACCGAGGCCAGCAGGCCGGCGATCCGGCGCAGTCGGGTGGGTACGTCGGCCCGGGGCGGGCGGCCGAGTCCGAGCCGGTCGCGGACCGCCTCCTCGAGCTCGACCACGCCGTCGGTGATGTCGCGCAGCGCGTCCGAGACGTGCAGCCGGAGCGGGGCGTTGCCGCCGCCGGCGCCCCGCAGGCCGTGCTGCTCGTTCCAGAGCGCGGCGTCCCGGTCGGCCCGGTCGGCGGCGCTCCGACGGGCGGACGCGGCAGCGTCCGGCGGCGGGGCGGAGCGCCCCGGAGAGCCGGCCCGCCCTGGCACCAACTCCTCGATGAGCTCCGGGAACTGGCGGTGCAGCAGATCGAGCCAGAGGGCGGCTCGGGCGACCTGGCGGCCCGCCACGGTGGACGGGTGGTCGGTCTGGGCGTTCATACGACGGCTCTCCTGACGGGAACGGGGGCAGGGAGGGGCACTGCGAATGACGGGCAGTCAGCCGGTGCTCACGGCCCGGCCGTTGCGCCAGAGCCGTCCACCGCAGACCCCGTCGAACCAGGACTGGTCGGGCTGGACGGCGGCCAGGCACTGACTGCGCACCGGGCAGTGCCCGCAGCGGTCCAGCGCCGGCGCGGCCTCGGTCCGCCGGGTCGCGAAGACGGTGCGCGACGGCAGTCCGGCGCAGGCGGCGAACTCCCGCCAGTCGGCGGCGTGGTCGCGCTCGAAGGCGAAGCCGGTCGGTTGCTCCAAGGCGGTCATGGCGGGGCTGCTCCACGGAGCTGGAAGGGACGAGTCATGTTGCGAGCTCGCACACATCATCTGTCGTTGCGCATCCGCACGCAAGTGTTTTCGATTCCGGCCATGCTTCGGGCGCATTCGTGACCAATCCGACATGATTGCGCGTGCGTAAGCTCTTATTGCGCGTGCGCGCGAGCGGTAGCCTTGTCCCGCGGGAATAAAAGCGCGGAGGGAGCGCCATATGGTGCCGAGCAGCACGGACATCGATCGGTTCGCATCCTGGGTCGAGGACCTGATGCGCGACCGCGGGTACGATATCGACAGTCCACGCGGCGGCGGGAAGTCCAAGCTCGCCGAGGACGCAGGTGTTCATCGAGCGGCCGTGACCCGGCTGCTGCAACGTCAGAGCATGCCCGACCTGGACACCATGCGGGGTCTGGCGCACGCACTCCGGGTACCGATCCGGGAAGTGCTCATCCGCTCGGGCAAGCTGACGGCCGAGGATCTTCCACAGGCCGTCAGTTACCCTGCTGAGGACAGCGCGTCCGCCGGAACCGGCGGGGCACGGATGACCCTCGAACAGGTCGCGGAGGCGCTCGGGATCCCCGACGACCGCCGCGAGATGTTCATCAAGGTGGCCCAGCAGTTCACCCCCGACCAGTCGGCGGTGGCCGACCGGCCGAGCCAGGGCGAAGGCACCGGGCGCAAGGTGACGAGGCGGCTCGCAGCGGGCTGACTCGTGGATCGGTGAGAGGCGTTCAGCGCGTGGTCGGGCAGAAGAATCGCAACGACGGCCCCGACACCCCCGAACACCCCTCGGGCGAGGAGGATTTCGACCTCCTCGCCCTGATCACCCGGATCGCCGAGCGGCAGCCGATCGGAGCGGGCCAGCGGCTCTCCCCGGGGCTGATCGCCCGGGTGATCGCCGCTCTGGTGCAGACGACCCTGCCGGACGGCGTCCTGGTCACCACCCCCGCCGAGTACGACCAGAGCCGGGAGCAGGCCTACGCCCAGGGGTGGCAGGACGCCGTCCAGCACACCCGGTGCCAGCTCGCCCAGGCCGCGGCCGAGACCACCGTGCCCGCCCAGCAGAGCCGGCCCCGGCGCCTGGACGGCACCACCGGCTCCGACCCCGGCTCCGATCCGTTCTCCGACCCGGCCGGAGCGGGTTCTGCGGAGGCCGCCGTGCTGCCCTTCCCGCCCCGGATTCCGCTGGTCCGGGCCTCCGACGGGACCGGCCGACGCGAGCTGATGCCCCATCGGCCCCGCCGGGACCGGACCGCCCGGAAGCCCAGGACCGGTGAGGAGCAGCAGGACTGACGGTCAGTCCGGCAGCCCCAGCAGGGCCGGCACCTCGGCGAGCGCCGTGATCAGCCCGGTGGCCCCCGCGCCGGTGAGCTTGGCGGGGTCGGTCAGCGCGGCGTAGCCGTACACGTCCATCCCGGCCGCCCTGGCCGCGAGCACGCCGTTGCGGCTGTCCTCCAGCACCAGGCAGGCACCCGGTTCGACGCCCATGGTGCGGGCCGCGTGCAGGAACAGGTCCGGCGCGGGCTTGCCGATGCCGACGTCCTGGGCGCTGAAGATCCGCTGCTCGGGGTGGTGGCCGCGCAGGCCGGTGAGGTCCAGCGCGGTCCTGATCCACTCGTGGTGCGCGGAGGAGGCCAGGCAGTACCGGACGCCGTGCTGCTGAAGGGTCTTCAGCAGCTGCTCCGCGCCCCGGACGGCGACGAGTTCACGCTCGAAGGCGGCGAACACCCGGGCATGGAACAGCTCGTCGAAACCCTCCGGCAGGGTGGCCCCGTACCGCTCGCCGATCACGTCGTGCACGGTGTGCGCGGCGCAGCCCATGTAGTCCCGGTAGGAGTCCTCGACCGTGGTCGGGTACCCGAGTTCGGTCAGGTACTCGGCCAGCACCCGGTTGGAGATCGGCTCGCTGTCCACCAGCACGCCGTCGTTGTCGAAGATCACCAAGTCGTAGCTCACCCGGGCGAGCCTACTGCGGGCGTCACATCCCGCCGGAGGCCAACTCCTGCGAGCGGTTCCGGGCCGCCTCCAGCGCGCCGAGCAGCGCGGCCCGCACCCCGTGGTTCTCCAGCTCGCGGATGGCCGCGATGGTGGTGCCGGCCGGGGAGGTGACCGCCTCGCGCAGCTTGACCGGGTGCTCGCCCGAGTCCCGCAGCATCACCGAGGCACCGATCGCCGACTGCACGATCAGGTCGTGCGCCACCTGCCGGGGCAGGCCGAGCAGGATGCCCGCGTCGGTCATCGCCTCGACCAGGAAGTAGAAGTACGCCGGGCCCGAACCGGACAGCGCGGTGGCCGCGTCCTGCTGGGACTCCGGCAGCCGCAGCGCCTTGCCGACCGAGCGGAAGATCTCCTCGGCCCGCACCAGGTGCCGCTCCTCGGCGTGCGAGCCGCCGGAGATCACGCTCATCCCCTCGTCCACCAGCACCGGGGTGTTGGGCATCACCCGGACCACCGGCGTACCGGCGGCGAGCCGGGCCTCGAACCAGCGGGTCGGCACACCGGCGGCGGCCGAGATCACCAGCCGGTCCGGGCTGACGTGCGGCGAGAGCTCCTCCAGCAGGGTGCCCATGTCCTGCGGCTTGACCGCCAGGATCAGGGTGTCGGCCAGCTTGGCGGCCTCCGCGTTGGTCACCACCGTGACGCCGTACCGCTCGGCCAGCTCGGCGGCCCGTTCCGGACGGCGCGCGGTGACCAGCACGTCGGCCGGGTCGGTGCCCGCCCGCAGCAGGCCGGAGAGCAGCGCCTCCCCGATCTTGCCGGTACCGAGGAAGGCGATCTTCTGTCCGGACATGGCCGCTCCTTACGTACGTGTGCGGCCATCCTCGCACCAGGCCGGGGGCCGCCGGGGCGACGTCCCACGGTGTGGGCAATGTGCGTGACCGATACCCGGCGGGCGGGGCGGTGTTCGTCCGGACCGTGCCCGGCCGGTTCCGCTCCGCCGTACCGTCGCGGCACCCCACCCATGGCTTCACCCCCACCCAGGAGCCGACACCCATGTATGTACGTCCCTTCCCCAGGCTCTGCTGGGCCGCGCTGACCCTGCTCGCCGTACTGGCCGGGCTGCTCGGCCTCCAGCCCGGCCGGGCCACCGCCGCCGCCGCCGCGCTCACCCAGGTCACCGGCTTCGGCTCGAACCCGGGCAACCTGCTGATGTACCGCTACGTCCCGACCGGGCTGGCGAGCGGCCGGCCGCTGGTGGTCGCGCTGCACGGCTGCACCCAGTCCGCCGCCGCCTTCGACGACGAGACCGGCTGGACCAGGTGGGCCGAGCAGTGGGGCTTCGCGCTGCTCCTGCCGCAGCAGCAGTCCGCCAACAACTCCTCGTCCTGCTTCAACTGGTACCAGTCCGGCGACTTCTCCCGGGACCAGGGCGAGGCACTGTCGATCCGTCAGATGATCGACCGGACCAGGGCCGACCTCGGCACCGACGCCGCCCGGGTGTACGTCACCGGGCTCTCGGCCGGCGGCGCGATGACCGCCGCCCTGCTGGCCGACTACCCCGACGTGTTCGCGGGCGGCGGCGTGGTCGCCGGACTGCCCGCGCGGTGCGCCACCAGCCAGACCCAGGCCAGCGTCGACTGCATGACCACCGGCCGCAACCTCACCCCGCAGCAGTGGGGCGACCTGGTCCGCGGCTCCGCCCCGTCCTGGACCGGCCGCTGGCCCAAGGTGTCGATCTGGCACGGCAGTTCGGACTACGTGGTGAAGTCCACCAACCTCACCGAGCTGATGGAACAGTGGACCGACGCCAACGGGACCGGCCAGACCCCGACGGTGAGCGACACCGTCGGCGGCTACCCGCACGCCGTGTACGCCGACGCCGACGGGCAGGCCAGGGTGGAGACCTACTCGCTCACCGGCATGGGCCACGGCCAGCCGGTCGACCCGGGCAGCGGCGCCGAACAGTGCGGTGTCGCCGGGGCGTACCTGCTGGACGTCGACATCTGCGCCTCCTACCGGATCGGCAGGTTCTGGGGCCTGGACGGCGGTTCCCCCAGCCCCTCCCCCTCGCCTTCCCCCTCCCCCACGGGTGGCACCGGCACGCTGACGCTGACCGACGACACCGCCCGGGACGGCTACGTGAAGGCCAACGCGGACGGCTCCGCCCCCGCCGTCGGCACCCTCGCGGGCTCGCTCGGCCTCGCGGTCGGCCGGGGCACCGACGGCAAGCAGAACCGTTCGCTGCTCTCCTTCGACACCACCGCCCTCCCCGCCGGAGCCGTGGTCACCGCCGCCCGGCTCACCGTCTCGTACGGCAGTGGCAGCGGAAACCCCTGGGGCGAGGGCCAGTTGACGGTCGACACCCGGGGCGGCTGCTTCGGCGCAGCCTGCACCACCGGCACCGACGACTACACGGCCCCCGCCGACGCCCCTGCCGTGGCCACCCTGGCCGCCTTCAGCAGCGGCACCCGGGTCTCCACCGACTTCACGGCCGCCGGCCTCGCGGCCATCACCCCGGGCAGCACCGTCCAGCTCCGGCTCGGCTTCGACCACGCCCTGGCCTCGACCGGCTACGTCTTCCTCCAGCGCGGCGCGAACGCCGTTCTCACCCTCGACTACCGAAGCTGACCCCGACCGGCCCGGCCCGGGGCTCACCCGGCCGGGCCGGACAGGCCCGCGGCCGGTCCCCGGCACCCCGTAGGGGGAAAGTCCGGGGCTACCCCTATGGCTTCCGGGCTCCGGGCGGAGCACCGTGGAGGTATGGGACACGGAGATTTGTCGCGTAGTGAGAACCGGGAGCTGGCGGTCGCCTCGGCGAGCCTGGGACCGTGGCGGACGGCGGCCGGGGTCGGGGTGCTGGTCGGCGGGGCCGCCCTCGGGGTGGATGTGGTGACGGGGCACTGGTCCCTGGACATCCTGGCCGGGCCGGTCGGGCTCGGGTTGTTCTTCTTCTTCCTGGTCGGCACGGTCGGTGGCAAGCTGCGCCGGGACACCGCCGACCGGCGCCTGCACCGCTGGGCGAGCGAGCACCCGTGGCGCTCGGCCCTGCCGGCGGCGGGCGCGCTCTGGGGGCTGAACGCCCTGTCGATGATGCTGCTCGGCGGGTCCGGGCTGTTCACCGCGCTGTTCGGCTCGCTGCTGCCCGCCGGGGTACTGCTGCTGATCGCGGGTGTGGTCGGATCGGTGAAGAAGGCCCGGAAGCAGGACTGACACCGGGGCACCGCCGGACGAAACTCGTCGTACCGGTACGAAAACCCCCGGCCCGGGCGGCAAACCCCTGACCCGGTGCGGGTGTTGTGATGGGCTGATCTACATACTGTCCACGTGCCGACCGCCGAAGACCCACACCAGCGCCCCGCCGACGACCCGTTCGATGGACTCGTCCTGGACGAGGATTTCATCCGGGCCGCCAAGACGAAGGAGCAGTCCGGACGGACCCGGATGCTCGCCGCCCGCTGGAAGGACACGCCCCCGGTCGACCCGGGCGGCCGACGCTCCGTCAACGACGGGCCGAAGCCGAAGCGGCGGTTCGGCCGGAAGCCGAAGCCGGTCGACCCCTGGGGCAACGTCCGGCGCCCGAAGCGGAACTGGCAGGCCCCGGTCTACGTCCTGCTCGCGGTCGGGGTGGCGCTCGCCGCGCTGAACATCGAGGACCTGCGCAACTGGAACGCCGCCCGGCACGGTACGGACTCGGCCGGCGCCGCACCCCGTGCCGTCCCGACCGTCGGCCCGGAGACCGCCAAGCCCTCCGCCGCACCGCCGCCGGTCGACGACCAGCAGCCGACGGTGGCCCGCCCGTGGGCCGGTTCCCCCGCCGAGGGGTGGCCCGCCGGGGCGGACGCGATAGTGCTGCCGGAGGCCACCGCCGTCGGTGTCTTCGACGCGGAGCAGGTGGCCGCCCAGCTCAAGCTGGTCAAGGACTTCCTGGTGGCCGCCAACCTCGACCCCGCGGTGATCGCGGCGGGCCGCCCCGACGCGGCGCTCGCGATGCTGGACCGTCAGGCGCGGGAGCAGGCGGTGACCGCGCTGGACCATCCTTCGGCCGAGCTGGAGGGAACCTGGATGTTCAGCCGCTTCAACCTGCGGGACGCGATCCCGGCCACCGACACGGTCAAGGTGCAGGGCCGGACGAGCTTCGAGGGCGACGGCGAGAAGGGTGTGCTGGTGCACGCCGACTACACCTTCGTCTACGCCCTGCGACCGGGCAGCGGAGCGGCTCCGGTGGCCGGTGCCACGGCGGCCCCCGCCACCTGGACCGCCCGCACCGTGGTGCGGCGGGTGATCACCTTCCGGTTCTACAACCCCAAGACCTACAAGGTGGACCCGAAGAAGATCAGCTTCGAGAAGACCGAGAGCTCCGCGGGCAACAGTGCATGCAACATCGAGGACGGCTTCTACCACCCGCAGTTCGACCAGCTCGCGTTCGGCTCCTCGCCCGAGCCGTTGCAGACCGGGCCGACCACCGACCCGTACGACCGCAGCGGGGCACTCCGCACGACGGGCGGATGCGGGACGGTCAGCCGGAGTTGATCGGAAACCGGCGGCCCCCGGGCGGCTCGCGAGGCATACTGACGACGTGCCGATAGCCGAGGAGCCGGAGCAGCGTCCGGCCGAGCAGCCCGACCCGTTCGAGGGGCTGGTGCTGGACGAGGAGTTCGTCCGGTCCGCCACCGTCAAGGAGCAGTCCGGGCGTACCCGGATGCTGGCCGCGCGCTGGAAGCACCAGCCGCCGGTCGACCCGGGCGGCCGACGCTCCGTCAACGACGGGCCGCAGCGGAGCCGCGCACGCGGCGGCAGCAAGGCGTGGCAGACCTGGCTGATCGTGCTGGCGATGATCGCGATCGTGCTGTTCAGCCTCCAGCTCGCCACCGACACGGGCGGCGACCAGCCGCGCCCGGCGCCGAGCAGCCCGGCCGTACAGCCCAGCGCGGACGCCACCCTCAGGGTGACGACCGAGGTGCCCAAGCCGGTCTGACGTCGGCTCAGTCGATCAGTCGGCTCAGCGGCGCTTCTTGGCCCGCTTCGGGTTCCCGCTGCGGGCCGTGCGGCCGCTCTGCCGACGCTCGAAGGCGAGGACGGCGCGGTCGTACGAGGCCCGCTTGACCGCCTCGCCTGGGGCCTCGACGAGACTGCGCAGGAAGTACGCGAACAGGGCGCCGGCGAAGCCGATCAGCCAGACCGCGCCGAGCGACTTCTCCTCGGTCATCCAGCCGGTCAGGGCGGGCTTGCCCTCGCTCAGCAGCTTCCACATCCGCAGGCCGGAGAGCAGCGAGCAGAGCCCGATCGCGGCGACCAGCAGCCCGTAGACGAAGCCGCCGGCCTCGGAGTCCCGGACGCCCTCGACCGCGAAGCGCAGCAGCAGCAGTCCGGCCGCCACCGCCACCAGCGCGCCGAGCGGCACCACGACCCGGCGGGCCCAGTAGCCGCTGCCGCGCTCCAGCCAGCTGGTGCCGAACCAGCGGATCGGCTCCGGCTCGGGGGCACCGGCGGGCTTGGGCTGGGGGTTCTGCTGTTCGTCCACGAGGTCGATTATGGCCCGGCCACGCCCTCGAACGACGAAGGCGGCCGTCTCCCCGGCAGGGAAACGGCCGCCTGACCAGGCGTCAGCCCAGCTTGCTCACGTCGCGCACCGCGCCCTTGTCGGCGGAGGTGGCCATCGCCGCGTACGCCTTCAGCGCCGCGCTGACCGGGCGGACCCGGTCCTTCGGGCGGTAGCCCGTACCGGCCTCCAGCTTGAGGCGGCGCTCGTGCAGCTCCTCGAAGGAGACCTTCAGCTCGACCGAACGGTTCGGGATGTCGATGGCGATGATGTCGCCGTCCTCGACCAGCGCGATGGTGCCGCCGGAGGCCGCCTCGGGCGAGGCGTGACCGATCGACAGGCCGGAGGTGCCGCCGGAGAACCGGCCGTCGGTGATCAGCGCGCAGGCCTTGCCCAGGCCCCGGCCCTTGAGGAACGAGGTCGGGTAGAGCATCTCCTGCATGCCGGGGCCGCCCTTGGGGCCCTCGTAGCGGATGACGACGACGTCGCCCTCCTTGATCCGCTTGGTGAGGATCGCGTCCACCGCGTCCTCCTGCGACTCCAGCACCACGGCGGGGCCGCTGAAGGTCCAGATCGACTCGTCGACACCGGCGGTCTTCACCACGCAGCCGTCCTCGGCCAGGTTGCCGTACAGCACGGCGAGCCCGCCCTCGGTGGAGTACGCGTGCTCGATGCTGCGGATGCAGCCGTTCGCCGCGTCGGTGTCCAGGGTGTCCCAGCGCTCCGACTGGGAGAAGGCGGTGGCGGAGCGGACGCAGCCGGGAGCCGCGTGGAACAGCTCGACGGCCGTCTCGGTGGCGGCGCCGCCCCGGATGTCCCAGTCCTTGAACCACTGGGCCATCGAGGTGGAGTGCACGGTGGTGACGTCCTCGTTGAGCAGTCCGCCCCGGTACAGCTCGCCCAGGATGGCGGGGATGCCGCCGGCCCGGTGCACGTCCTCCATGTAGTACTTGCCGTTCGGCGCGACCTTGGACAGGCAGGGCACCTTGCGCGAGATCGCGTCGATGTCCCGCATGTCGAACTCGATCTCCGCCTCCTGGGCGGCGGCCAGCAGGTGCAGGATCGTGTTGGTCGAGCCGCCCATCGCGATGTCCAGCGCCATCGCGTTCTCGAACGCGGCGCGGGAGGCGACCGAGCGCGGCAGGACCGAGTAGTCGTCCTGCTCGTAGTGGCGCTTGGTGATGTCGACGATGGTGCGGCCGGCGTCCTCGTACAGCGCCTTGCGGGCGGTGTGGGTGGCCAGCACCGAGCCGTTGCCCGGCAGGGCCAGGCCGATCGCCTCGGCCAGACAGTTCATCGAGTTGGCGGTGAACATGCCCGAGCAGGACCCGCAGGTCGGGCAGGCGTTCTCCTCGATGATGGCGATGTCCGCGTCCGAGACGTTCTCGTTGACGGCGTCCGAGATCGCGTTCACCAGGTCGAGCTTGCGGACCGTGCCGTCCACCAGGACGGCCTGGCCGGCCTCCATCGGGCCGCCGGAGACGAAGACGGTCGGGATGTTGAGGCGCAGCGCGGCCATCAGCATGCCGGGGGTGATCTTGTCGCAGTTGGAGATGCAGATCAGCGCGTCGGCGCAGTGCGCACTCACCATGTACTCGACCGAGTCGGCGATCAGGTCGCGCGAGGGCAGCGAGTAGAGCATGCCGTGGTGGCCCATCGCGATGCCGTCGTCCACCGCGATGGTGTTGAACTCGCGCGGGATGCCGCCCGCGGCCTGGATCGCCTCGGAGACGATCCGGCCGACCGGCTGCAGGTGGGTGTGCCCAGGCACGAACTCGGTGAAGGAGTTGGCCACCGCGATGATCGGCTTGCCGAAGTCCTCGCGGGCTACACCGGCGGCCCGGAGAAGCGCCCGGGCGCCTGCCATGTTGCGACCGTGGGTGACCGTACGGGACTTCAGCTCGGGCACTGTGTCCACTCCTTCTCAGGCGCGTTCGCGGCCCCGCTGAGGTGGGAGGGTGCAGGGTCGCCGTGGCTTTCGAGCCTACGCCCCCGTACCAGCGGACGGACACTCTGTCCGCCATCCGGTCACCCCTTGGTGAGCACCGAGAGCTTCAGTACGTACGGCTCGGTGACCACGCCGTCGGGGAACTCGGCCAGCAGCGAGGCCCGTTCGACCGCCAGCACCGGGGCCCGCTGCTCGGGGGTCAGCACCGCGAAGTACGACCGCGAGACCAGGTCGTCCATCATCGCGTCCACGCTGATCCGGCGCTCCCAGCGGAGCGTGGCCGTGCCCACCTCGCCGTACGGCGCAAGGATCTCGTCGATCTCGCGCACCGCGCCGTAGTCGTGGTACCCCGGCAGTGCGGCGGCCAGCCGCTCACCCATCGCGTGCACCCAGCCGGCCGAGCTGTCCTTCATGTTCCACCAGGTGGCCAGCGCACCGCCGGGCCGGAGCACCCGGAGTGCCTCGGGGATCGAACGGTCGGGGTCGGTCCAGTGGAACGCCTGCGCGTACGTGATCAGGTCGGCGGTGCCGTCGTGGAACGGCAGTTCGTCCCCCGTGGCCTTCACCAGCGGCAGCTCCGGGCTGACCTGGCGCAGCACCTCCGCCATCCCCGCGCTCGGCTCGACGGCGGTGACCCGCGCTCCCCTGGCCGCCAGCAGCCGGGTCGCGATGCCCGTCCCCGCCCCGACGTCCAGCACCTCGGCGCCCTTGAGCGGGCGGCCCGTCAGCCGCTCCAACTCCTCGAACAGCTCGGCCGGGTACGACGGGCGCGCGGCGTCGTACTCGGCGGCCACCGCCCCGAACGAGGTGGCGTGGTCCAGCTGCTGATAGCTCCTCATGCCGCCACCGTAGCGAGCCCTTACCTCGCCACCGTGGCCAGGTGCAGCCGGGTGAAGGCCAGCGCCTCGGCGAGGTCGGCCTCGCGTTCGGCGGGGGACAGCGCGCGGCGGGTGTTGACCTCCAGCACCACGTGGCCGGTGAAACCGGTCCTGGCCAGCCGCTCCAGCAGGGCGGCGCAGGGCTGGGTGCCCCGGCCGGGGATCAGGTGCTCGTCCTTGCCCGAGCCCGCACCGTCGGCGAGGTGGACGTGGGCCAGCCGGTCGCCCATCCGGTCCACCATCTCGAAGGCGTCGATCCGCGAGGTGGAGACGTGCGAGAGGTCGATGGTGAAGTGCCGGTACGCCTCCTCGGTGACGTCCCAGCCGGGTGCGTACGCCAGCATCTCGCGGTCCCGGTAGCGCCACGGGTACATGTTCTCCACCGCGAACCGGACGTGGGTCTCGCCCGCCATCCGGTTGATGCCCTCGACGAACTCCCGGGCGTACTGCCGCTGCCAGCGGAACGGCGGGTGCACCACCACGGTGTCCGCGCCGAGCTTCTCGGCGGCCGCCCTGGCCCGGACCAGCTTGGTCCACGGGTCGGTGGTCCAGACCCGCTGGGTGATCAGCAGACAGGGCGCGTGCACCGCGAGGATCGGCATCCGGTGCGCGTCCGAGAGCCGGCGGAGCGCCTCGACGTCCTGGCTGACCGGGTCGTTCCAGACCATCACCTCGACGCCGTCGTAGCCGAGCTTGGCGGCCAGCTCGAAGGCGGTCACGGTGTTCTCGGGGTAGACCGAGGCGGTGGAGAGCACCACCTTGGTGTCCGGCACGTGCAGACCGTCGCCGTGCGGGGGCAGCACCAGCCGGTCGGTGGTACGCAGCAGCGGGGCCCGGCGGGCCGGCTTCTTCGCGGCCCGGACCGCCTTCACCGCCTGGGTGGCCAGCGCGAGCTGCGACTGCTTGGCGGGGGCGGCGGGCTTGGCTGCGGTGGCCTTGCTGCCGGTGGAATTGCCGCCGGTGGACTTGCCGCTGCCGGTCTTGCGGTCCATGGCCTTGCCGCTCTTGGCGGCCCTGGCCGGCTTCGCGGCCTTCGCCGCCTTGGCAGCCCGCYCCCCCAGGGTCCGGCGGCCGTCCCCGTCCGGGATCCGCTCGGCTGCGGCCTTGGCACGCCGCGGCCGGGCCGGCCGCGGCTGCCGGGCAGGGTCACCGGCCGCGCGGCCCGCCCGCGTTCCGTCCTCGTCCGCTGGTTCCGCCACGGGGAACAGCGTATGCGGCCGCGCGCGGTATTGGTGTGCGGCCGGTCACCCGGTCAGCGCGGGCCGCCGGTCGGCGGGGCTGTCCAGGGTGTCCAGCCGGCGCAGGATGATGCCCTCGCGGAGCGCCCACGGCGCGATGTCCAGCTCGTCGAGGCCGAACAGGTCCATCGCCGCGTCGGCCACCAGCGCGCCCGCCAGCAGCTGCCTGGCCCGGCCCTCGGAGACGCCGGGGATCTGCGCCCGCTCGGCCACCGTCATACCGGTCAGCCGGGGCACCCAGGCGGCCAGACCGGCCCGGGTGAGCTTGCGGACCGCCAGCGGGCCCGCGTCGGCGGGGGCGGCGCCGGTCATCCGGGCCAGCTGCTTGAAGGTCTTGGAGGTGCCGACCGCGTGGTCCGGCGCACCGCGCCGGGCGAACTCGCCGACCACCTGCGCGATTTCGGCTCTGATGTAGCGGCGCAGCTCCCGGACGTCGTCCGGGTCCGCCACGTCCCCGGGCAGCCGGGCGGTCAGCCGGCCCGCGCCGAGCGGCAGCGAACAGACCACGTCGGGCTGCTCGTCCAGGCCGGCCGCCAGCTCCAGCGAGCCGCCGCCGATGTCCAGGTCGAGGATGCGCCCCGCCGACCAGCCGTACCAGCGGCGGACCGCCAGGAAGGTCAGCCGGGCCTCGTCCTGCCCGGACAGCACCCGCAGTTCGACCCCGGTCTCCTCGGTCACCCGGCGGATCACCGCCTCGCCGTTGGCCGCCTCCCGGACGGCGGAGGTGGCGAACGGCAGCAGGTCGACCACGCCCTTGTCCTCGGCCACCCGGAGCGAGGACGCCACCATGCCGACCAGCTTGTCGACGCCGACCTCGGTGATCGCCCCGTCCTCGTCCAGCAGCTCGGCGAGCCGCAGCTCCGCCTTGTGCGAGTACGCGGGCAGCGGGGCAGCACCGGGGTGCGCGTCCACCACGAGGAAGTGGACGGTGTTGGAACCTACGTCGAGTACACCGAGTCGCATAACGTGCCACGCTACGCGATCCGGCCCCGGAGGTGGCCTGATAACACCAGTCCGTCCCGGCCGCCCCAGGCATCACCGCGGACGCCCTGGGTAGCTTCCCTGCACCAACTCGGCTTTAGGGAGCAGGGCATGACGATCACTCACCGGCTGGTCGGCGAAGGCGCACAGCGGGTCATCGTGCTGCACGACTGGTTCGGCACCAGCGCCGGCTGGGGGCCGTTCCTGGACTACCTGGACGGATCCGCCTTCAGCTACGCCTTCCTGGACTACCGGGGTTACGGCGAGCGGGCCGACGTCCCGGGTGAGTACACGCTGGCCGAGATCGCCGGGGACGCCCTCGCGCTGGCCGACCAACTGGGCTGGGAGCACTTCTCGCTGGTCGGGCACTCGATGGGCGGCAAGGCGGCGCAGCAGGTGCTGGCGCTGGCCCCCGACCGGGTCCAGCGGCTGGCCGGGATCGCCCCCGTACCGGCCGGGGCGTACCCGCTGAACGATGTCTTCGACCTGTTCCACGGCGCCGCAGCGCACCCCGCGAACCGCCGCGCCATCCTCGACCTGGTCACCGGCAACCGGGCCACCGGGGTCTGGCTGGACCGGATGACCGCCCAGTCGGTGAACGGCTCCCGGCCGGAGGCCTTCGCCTCCTACCTGAACGACTGGACCACCGCCGACCTCGCCCCCAAGGTCACCGGACTCCCGCTCCCGGCCCGGGTCTTCGCCGGCGAGCACGACCCGGCCCTGAACCCGGAGCTGTACGCCGCGACCTGGCTCACCCACTACCCGAACGGGGACCTCGAAATGCTGCCCAACTCGGGGCACTACCCGATGTACGAGATCCCGGTCGCGCTGGCCACCACACTGGAAGCCTTCCTCCGGGAGTGAGTTGCCCTGCTCGGCAGGCCCTAGAGGATCCCGTGCCAGAGCTGCTCGACGATGACGGCCCACCAGTTCTCGGGGTCGCTGAAGACCGTGCGGTCCAGCCCGGCCAGCGACCACTGGAGTTCGGCCACCGCCTGGCCGGCCGCCAGGGGGTGCAGGTCACGGAGTTTCGGCAGCCGGTCGGCGAGCAGGGCCAGCGAGCGGACGAAGGCGGTCAGGTCGGCGTTCACGTAGCGGGTGCCGGCCGTCTCGGGGTCGACCGCGCGGATCCGGCCCTGGGCGGTGTCGACGGTGAGCAGGGCCCATCCGTCGGTACCGATCAGCAGCTGGCCGAGCAGCTCGCGGCGGGCCTGCTCGGTGGCCCGGCCGCCCAGGCCGTGGGCGGCGAGGTAGCCGGCCAGGTCCGGCAGGACGGGTGCGTCCGGGGTGCCGGCCGCGATGCCGTCGGAGACCGGGTGGTGCAGCGTGAAGAAGCCCTCCACCGCCACCGGCAGGCCGGTCTGCTGGAGCGGCCGGGCCACCGCCTCGGGCAGGTCGGCGGCCGTCGTGTGGGCCGGGTCGAAGCGGCGTACGCCCTGCGGGCCGAACTGGGCGGCCAGCCGGGCGTCCAGGGCTGCTTCGGCCTCCGGCTGGGCGGGCGGCACGTTGCCCGGGAAGGGCATCCGGTTCGGCCGGGGGTTGGCCGCACCCGCCGAGCGGACCGCGCGGGCCCGGCCGTCGTAGCGCGGGCCGTAGGCCAGGTCGTGGCTGTGCCGGGCCGTCGGGAGGGCGGCGAGCAGCGCGGCGGCGACGTAGCCGCCGGGCAGCATGGCGGGCCGCAGGTCGGTGTGCACCGAGATCACGTCCTCCGGCGGGACGCCCTGCTCGGCGAGCTGCCGCCAGGCCCGCAGGGCGGGGTGCGGGCGGCCGGTGGCGGAGCGCAGCACCAGGGTGCGCTCCTCGCCGAGCGCGTCCCGGTAGTCGATCTGGGCCCGGCAGCCGGGGCCGGTGACCGGCGGCAGGGCGGGGTCGTGGCCGCCCGCACCGATCCGGTCGCGGTAGAGCTGGACCACCTGCGGGACGGGCACCGAGGGCCAGACGGTGAGCTCTCCGGTGGTCCGGTCGACCACCGCGCAGGCCGCACCGAGCTCGTCCGGGGCGCGCCGGTCACCGGTCAGCGGGTCGACCCGGACCGGGGCAGGCTCCGGCCAGACCACCCAGCCGAGGTCGAACTCGTGGGCCTTGACAGCTCGTTGGCTCTCCTGGGCCAACTCGCCGTTGACCCACCGGTGGGCGGTGTCGAGGGCCTGCGCGAGGGTGGTCATCGACGGGAGCTCCTGGCGGCGTTGCGGTGGATGGTCAGCCGCGAGCGCGGCGGGGCGGGCTGCTCGGGCTCCGGCTTGACCATCGGGTCCGGCGCCGGCGCCGGGGTCAACTCGACCACCGGGATGGACGGTTGCAGCGCCGAGAGGTCGAGCGGACGCCCGGAGGCCTCCAGTGCGATCGCCCACAGGCCCTGGTCGGCGGGGTGCAGCGGGGCCGCCGAACGGTAGCCGGTCTGCGGGTCCAGGTAGGTCAGGGTCTCCCCGGAGACGAACGCGTTCCAGGCGTGCGAGCGGCCGTACTCGTCCAGCGTGAGCAGCACCGCCTGGGTGCCGGAGCCGCACCGCCTGAGCACCTCGGCGAGCTGCCCGAGAGCGTCCGAACCGTAGCCCAAGTCCTTGAACTGGGTGCCGAGTTCACGCTCCGCACGGTCCCGCCCGCCGAACTCGCCGGCCGGGCCGTCGGGCAGCCGGGGCGCCCCGCAGGTGGTGTTGCCGAGGTAGCTGTCCAGCGCGGACAGCGCCAGGTCGATCCCGTTGTTGGCCCGGCCCGGCTCGCGGAAGCCGCCGCCGTTCAGGGCCTCCGGCCAGTCGCCGAAGCGCGGGTCCGGGTGGACCGAGGGCAGGCCCTCGGCGTCGCGCGGCACCCGCCGCTCGACCTCGGCCTGGTGCGCCGGATCGACCGGGCCCMGGCCGCCACCGGTCTCGTACGGGCGGCCGTCCGCGATGATCCGGGGGCGCGGCCGCTCGCCCGGCTGCTCGGGTGCGGTGCGCCGGTAGGAGTGGGCGATCAGGAACATCGCGGCCACCGGGGCGGCCTGCAGCGGGTTGGCCAGGCTCTCGCCGTCCCGGCGGCGGACCTCGGGCGGCGCCTCGAAGGCGCGCAGCGGCACCGGTCCGACCGCGTAGGCACCGGCCGAACCGGGCTGCGCGGGAAGCGGGTTGGGCACCAGGCCGACCACCGGCGGCGCGCCGGCCGGGCGGCCCGGGCCCGCGCCATGGGCACCGGACCCCGGCTGGCCACCCACGGCGCCGACCGCTCCGACCACACCCGCCTGACCGCCTGCCGCACCGGAGGCCCCGGCAGCGCCGGGCGTACCGACCGCACCGGGCGTACCGGACGCCACCGGAGCCGACGGCGCCGCGGCCACCGGCGCAGCCGGGGCG
>NZ_JBFUMY010000055.1:0-27195 GCF_054049135.1 Kitasatospora sp. P5_F3
CCTCGGGACTGAGCAGGTCGCGCACCAGCCCGTCGAAGTAGCCCCGGATCTCGGCCACCGAGGCACCCGAAGCCTCCAGCTCACCCAGCTTCTCGGGGACCACCAGCCGGGAGTAGCGCTCCAACGACTTCAGGAACAGCGCGTGCTTACCGCCCGGGAAGGCGCTGTAGATGCTGCCCGGCTTGACCCCGGTCGCCTTCACCAGATCCTCGATGGAGGTCGCCCGGTACCCGCGCTCCCAGAACCGCAGCATGGCCGCGTTCAGGACAGTGTCGGGCTCGAACTCTCGAGGTCTGGGCATGAGGAAAACATACATGAGCGACCATTCAAGAACAACCTCGGCCGCTCCGAGCCGACTGGCTAGGGTGGCCGCCATGGATGCTCACGAGTCTGTGCTCGACCTGATCGGCCGCACCCCGCTGGTACGCGTGCGGATGCCCGACGGCGATCGGGGCGCAGCCGTCTACGCCAAGCTGGAGTACCTGAGCGTGGGCGGCAGCGTCAAGGACCGGATCGCCGCGCACATGGTGCAACAGGCTGAGCAGGACGGGCTGTTGCGGCCCGGCGGAACGATCGTCGAGGCCACCTCGGGCAACACCGGCATCGGGATCGCGCTGGTGGCCGCCGAGCGGGGGTACCGGTCCGTCGTCGTGGTCTCCGACCGGGTGAGCAGCGAGAAGACCGCCACCCTGCGGGCGCTGGGCGCCGAGGTGGTGATCCGGCCCGCCGGGCTGCCCCGCGAGCACCCGGACCACCCGGTGCGCACGGCGGCCCGCCTCGCCGCCGAGACGCCGGGCGGGTGGCTGGCCGACCAGTACGACAACCCGGCCAACCCGGAGGCGCACTACCTGACCACCGGACCGGAGATCTGGCGGCAGACCGACGGCCGGGTCACCCACCTGATCTCCTGCATCGGCACCGGCGGCACCATCAGCGGCACCGGCCGCTACCTCAAGGAGGTCAGCGGCGGCCGGGTCCAGGTGATCGGTGCGGACCCGTCCTCCTCGGTGTACGCGGGCGGCGACGGCAGCCCGTACTTCATCGAGGCCGCCGGCCACTTCCGTCATCCGGACACCCTGGAGGACACCTGGCCCAAGTCGTACCACCAGCACGTGGTCGACCGCGTAGTGCCCGTCGCCGACCGCGAAGCACTACTGACCCTCCGTCAGATTGCGCGCGAGCAGGGCCTGTTGGTCGGCGGGTCCTCCGGTACGGCGCTGGCCGCAGCTCGGCAGGTCGCGGCCGAGGCCGGGCCGGACGCCGTCATCGTGGTCATCCTGCCGGACTCCGGACGGCAGTACCTCTCCAAGTACTTCGACGACACCTGGATGCTCCGCCTGGGCTTCCTCGACGGCGACCCCGACCACGCCCGGGTCACCGACGCCGCCCCCACCGACGAGAACGCTCCACCCCTCCCCTACCTGAACACCCACAGCACCGTCCGGGACGCACTCACCGCCCTGCGCGCCCGAGCAGCCGCTGGCGCCCCGGCCGTACTGCCCACCGGCCCCTGCCCGTCCGGCCGCCGCCCCACCGCCCCCGAACTCACCGGCTCGGTGACCCTCCAGCAGCTGGAAGCCGCCCTCACCGACGGCACGGCCACCCCGACCGACCCTCTCGGCACCCACATCGGCCCACCCCTCCCCCACTTCGGCCACGGCGAGCCCGCCGACACCGCTCTCACTCAACTCAACAGCCAGGGGCGGCAGATCGCCGTCGTCCTACGGGACGGCCGCGCCATGTCCCTCATCCAGCCGGCGGACCTACACGCCGTCCTCCCCTCCGCCCCGCCGCCTTCGCCGGAGCGTCAGCGGCGAGGCCAGGGGTAGCTGGGATCCTCGGTGATCTTCACCTGCTGCGGGGCGTCTCGGGGAAAGGTCCAGATGCGGCCTGCGCTGCTGGTGGCGATCACCGAGGTCGCGTCCAGGGTGACCTCGGTGAAGGGGTTGGAGGAGCAGGAGACCGCCAGCCACTCCAACGTGCCTTCCTCGTCGTCCCGGGTCAGGGCGACCCAGCCGATACTTCCGTGGTCGTGTGCCTCGCCGCTCAGGGCACGGCTGCCGAGGTAGCTGTCCGAGGCGTGTGTCAGGTCGATGTCCATCCAGTCGCTGGGGGCCCACTCGGTGGCTCGCAGGAGCTCCCACCACTGCCAGTCCGCGGCCCGGGGGTCATCCCGTCGGTCGTACGGGGAGAACCGCATCAGCTTCATCACGGACAGCGAGCCGTCGGCGAACACGATGAAGTCCCCGGACGGCGCCTCACGGGCCATCCAACGTTCTTGTGTCCGGCCGGTGTTGGGTATCGCTTCGAAGGAACTCACGCCCACCATGATGACAGTGAGGACCTCCAGCACCGGACGTCGAGGGCGCGGCGAGCCGGCCGGCGGCCTCCTCGTCCGGGTGCCCGGTCCGCTGCGCGCCCGCAGAATTGGCTGTACGCGCTGTACCCGCTGTACCCGCCGATTCGGAGGCATCCATGAAGGATCTCAAGTTCGAACAAGAGGGTTCACTGTCCCGCCTTGAGGTGGCCGATCAGCTCACCGCGCTCGCGGAGGCGCTGAGGCGCGGCGGCAAGGCCCAGCTGGAGCTGGGCTCCGGGAAGCTGACCCTGCGCATCCCCGACGAGCTGGAGAGCGAGATCGAGGTCGAGGTCGGCGACGGGCACGTCGAGCTGGAGATCGAGCTCAAGTGGCCGACCGCGCAGACTGCCGCGCCACGGCACCCGGCGGACGACCCGAAGAAGCCTTCCCGGAGCCACAAGGGCTGACCGGGCCGAGGCCGACATGCGGGGCGGCCTGGGCGTGCCCAGGCTTGGGGGGCAGACCACCAGCGACGGATGACAGGAACGGGCCATGACCAGTCCAGACGAGCGAGCACGTCGCGGCCGCGCCGCCCGAAAGAGCGCCGGCCGGGCCTCCCACGGCCGGTGGAGCGCGGCGGCGGACCGGCCCGATCCCCTCGGCGTACTGGAGCGGCAGGCCACCGACCGGGTGGCCGAGCTCCTGCCGATCCGGTACGGCCGGATGGCCGTCTCCCCGTTCACCTTCCTGCGCGGCTCAGCCTCCGTGATGACCGCCGACCTGGCAGCCGTACCGAACACCGGCCTGACCGTCCAGCTCTGCGGCGACGCCCACCTGCTGAACTTCGGGGTCTTCGCCTCCCCCGAGCGGGCGCTGCTGTTCGATCTCAACGACTTCGACGAGACCCTGCCGGGGCCGTTCGAATGGGACGTCAAGCGGCTCGCCGCCAGCGTCGCGGTGGCGGCCCGCGACAACGAGCACGGTGACGCCCGGGCCTGGCGAGCCGCTCGCGCCGCTGCCCAGGCCTACCGGCTCGCCATTCAAGAGCTGGCCGAACAGGGCGAACTCGCCGTCTGGTACGAGCGGATCGACGCCGACGCGGTGCTCGCGCTGGTCCACGGCCGCGAGAGACGGCGCCAGGTCGACACCAACCTTGGACGCGCCCGTCGCCGCACCAGCCTCCAGGCATTCGGCAAGCTCACCGAGCTCCAGGACGGCCGACGCCGGATCAGGCACGATCCGCCGCTGCTGGAGGCGGTCAGCAGCACCGAGCTGCGCTCCGTCGGCAAGATCTTCAGCGAGTACCGCAGCACCCTCCCCGAGGAGCGCCGCGTGCTGCTGGACCGCTACCGCTTCGTCGACGCGGCCCGGAAGGTCGTCGGCGTCGGGAGTGTCGGCACCCGCTGCTTCATCCTGCTGCTGACCGGCCGCGACGAGGAGGACCCGCTCTTCCTCCAGATCAAGGAGGCCGACCGGTCGGTCCTGGAGGACCACCTGCCGGGCGACGGGCACGACCACCACGGCCACCGGGTGGTCGCGGGGCAGCGGCTCATGCAGGCCGCCGGCGACATCTTCCTCGGCTGGATGACCGGGCCGAACGGCCGGCACTTCTACGGCCGCCAGCTCCGGGACATGAAAGGGTCGGCCGCCGTCGAGACCATGACCCCCGCTGTGCTCCGCCAGTACGCCCGGCTGTGCGGCGCGACCCTGGCCCGCGCCCACGCCCGGTCCGGCGACCGCATCGCCATCGCGGGCTACCTCGGTGCCGGCGACACCTTCGACCGCGCCATCGCCGACTTCTCCCTGCACTACGCCGACCAGACCGAGTCCGACCACGCCGCCCTCACCGCCGCCATCGCCGCCGGTGACATCACGGCCACCTCCGGAGTCTGAGGCGGCCGGCTGCCGGGCGCGGCGGCAGCCCCGATGTCAGTGCCGGTCCATAAAATGGTGACCATGACGTCAACCCCGGTGCACTGGAAGCTTGTTGTCGACACCCACGACCCGCACGCCCAGGCCGACTTCTGGGCCGCCGCGCTGCACTACGAGGTCGAGGACCACAGTCCCCTGATCGGCAAACTGCTCGACGTCGGGGCCATCCCGCCCGAGATCGTCGTCGACCACCACGGCCGACACGCCTGGCGCGACGCGGCGGCGGTACGCCATCCGGACGAACCGTACGACCCGGAGAGCGGCACCGGGCTGGGGCGTCGGGTGCTCTTCAACCGCGTACCTGAGTCGGAGAAGAAGACCACCAAGAACCGCCTGCACATCGACCTGCACGGCCCGGCGGGCGAGCGGGAGGCCGAGGTGGAGCGCCTCACCGCCCTCGGCGCCCAGGTCTACCGCCACGTCAAGGAACCGGCCGGTGAGTGGGTGGTCATGACGGACCCGGAGGGCAACGAGTTCTGCGTGCACTAGCGGCCGTCGGGGTACCAGGTCATCAGTGGCGGGGGCGCCTGCCGCAGGCGAGGGGGGACCAGATGAGGAAGTGGTTCGGCAAGGATCCGTTCGCTGTGATCATGGCAGTGGTGATCGTCCTGTGGTTGGCGTTCCTCCTCAGGCTCGCGGTCACCGACGACCGTTACTGCCCGGGGCATCCGACCTGCGGCATCACGGAGCACTGATCCGGCAGTGCCGACGGTCCGGCGGCGGCCGCCGCCGGACGTACGGTCAGATCGCGGTACCGGAGCCCGGGTCGGAGAAGGTCAGGCCGCCCACGGCCAGCGGCCGGCGAGCCGGACCCGGTACGGCGGCCTCCTCGCTTGGCGGCTGGCGGAAGTCGGCACCCTGCTCGACGGGAGGCAGGCGCCGGCCGGTGCTCGGGGCCGGAGCGGGCGCGTCGGTGGCGGGCTCGGAGAATGCGGGCAGCCCGAGGCTGCGACGGTCGGGGGTCATGTCGATCAGTGTGACAGGTCCGCCGACGGGCCTCGGCCCCGCTCCCGGTGCAGCGCGTCGGGCGTCCGGCGCACCGCCCTGCACCGCGGGCCCGGAAGGTCTAGTCCACTCGTTGACAGGGGGTGGGCGCGGCCCAATAGTTGGGCAGCACAGGGAACACACCGAGGAGGTCCAGGTGCCCACACCGTCAGCGGCGGAGTTCGCGGCCGCGGCCCACGCCGCCATCGACCGTGTCAGCAGGGAACAGGCCGAAGGGGTGGTCAGGGCCGCCGAGTTGATCACCGCGGCGCTGGCCGCCGACGGTATCGTGCAGGCGTTCGGCACCGGTCACTCCGAGGCGCTCGCCATGGAGATCGCGGGCCGGGCCGGCGGCCTGGTGCCCAGCAACCGGATCGCCCTGCGCGACGTGGTGCTCTACGGCGGGCGACCCCTGAATGCCCTGGCCGGGCCCGAGTTGGAGCGCGGCACCGACTCCGCCGCCCTGCTGTTCGAGCTCGCAGCTCCGCACCCGGCCGACGTCTTCGTGATCGCCTCCAACTCCGGCGTGAACGGCTGCGTGGTCGAACTCGCCCGGCTGGCAAAGGAGAACGGCCACCCGCTGATCGCCATCACCTCGGCGGAGCACACCGCGCGCGTCCAGCCCAGGCACCCGTCCGGCCTCCGGCTGCGCGACCTGGCCGACGTCGCACTGGACAACGGGGCGCCGTACGGCGACGCCGTCCTCCCCATGAACGGCGGCGGCAAGGCCTGCGGCATCTCCTCGATCACCGCCGCCCTGCTCGCCCAGCAGATCATCGCCGAGGTGATCGGGCAGATCGAGGCCACCGGAGGCATCCCGCCCGTCTACCTGTCGGCCAACATCCCCGGCGGCGACGACCACAACCAGGTACTGGAGGCACGGTACGCAGGCCGCATCCGGCGTACCGCGTGACCACCGGGCCGCTGGTGCTCGGCCTGGACGTCGGCGGCTCCACCACCCGGGTACTGCTCGCCGACCTCGACGGCCGGGTGCTCGCCACCGCCACCGGCGCGGGCGGCAACCCGGTCTCGCACGGCGTGGCCACCTCCGCCAGGAACGTCCTGGACGCCCTGCGCACCGCTCTGGCGGAGGTCGATCCGGCCAGGGTCACGGCCGGCGTGATCGGCCTGGCCGGTGGCCTGATCGCCGCCACGTCCCTCGACGAGGTCTGGCCCACGGCCGGCCTCCTGGTCGTCCCCCGCATGGTCAGCGACCTCGAACTCGCCTACGCCGCAGGCACTGCGGGYCCGGCCGGGTCGGTGCTGCTCAGCGGTACCGGCGCGGCCGCGGCGCAGTGCCACGACTTCGAGCCCGTACGGTTCGCTGACGGTCACGGCTGGCTGCTCGGCGACCGGGGCTCCGGCTACTGGCTCGGCCGCGCCGCCGTGGCGAGCGCTCTCGCGGCCAACGACCGGGGCGAACTCGACGGCCTCGCCGCCCAGGTGGTCGACACTTTGGCCGGCCCGCACCCGCCCGGCCTCCGGGCCCGCTCAGCCCTGATCACCGCGGCTCACGCCGACTCCCCCGTACGGCTGGCCCGGCTCGCCCCGCTCGTCCTGGACGCGGCCACCGCCGGTGACCCGCAGGCCCGGCGGCTGGTCGAACGAGCGGCCGACCACCTGCTCGACTCGCTCACCACCGTCCGCCCGGCGCACTCGCAGCTCCCGGTGGTGCTGGCCGGCGGCGTGCTCTCGCCCGGCTCCCCGCTCACCGCCGAGGTCCGTACCCGCGTCGCCGCACGCTGGCCCGACGCCCCGGTCACCCACGCGGGCAACACCGCCGGCGCCGGCGCCTGGCTGGCCATCCACCAACTCGGCCACACCGACGGGGCCTTGCACGGCCATCTGACCCGCTGACCTGTCGTCAGAGCGTAGGAACGGGGAACCGTGATCAAGGCAACCGCACGCGATTTTGTCGTCCCCGCGACAGTCCCACGACACGACCCCGAAGCCGGACCACGACGCGGCACGCCAACTACGGTCGCTGCCAGAGTTATTGACAGCTTGTCAGTCGGCCCACATCCTTACCGCACGGTAGAACCGCCTGGTAACAACGGCGGAGGGCCAATCGCCTCYCGCCTGCGCCCCCACGCCCACCCGGCGGACACTCCCTCCCCCACCCGTTTCTCCCCGGAGGCACCCCCATGCCGTCGACCGGAACCACTCGCGCCCGCACCACCCTCACCGCCCTCGCCCTCACCGCCGCACTCACCGGCACCGCAGCGGCCGCCGCGACCCCCGCCGCCGCCCAGACCACCTACGCCCGGTACGTCGCGCTCGGCGACTCGTACGCCTCCGCCGCCGGTGTGCCGGACCAGATCGACACCGCGTGCGCCCGCTCCAGCCGCAACTACCCGTCGCTCGTGACCGCGGCGCTGACCCCCACCGCCCGGGTCGACGTCACCTGCGGCGGTGCCACCACCGCCGACATGACCTCCACCCAGAGCGGCTCCGGCGGACCGCAGTTCAACGCCTTGAACGCCGATACCGACCTGGTCACCCTCACCATCGGCGGCAACGACGTCGGCTTCGCCGACATCATCGTGCGCTGCGCCACCCTGGGGCTGTTCTCCCCCTACGGCGCGCCCTGCAAGTCGAGTTACACCAGCGCCGGCGCCGATCAGCTCGCCGCGAAGATCGACGCCACGGCCACCAAGATCGCCGCCACCCTCGACGGCATCCGGCAACGCTCCCCCCGGGCCACCATCCTGGTCACCGGCTACCCCGCGATCCTCCCGGACAACGGCACCAACTGCTTCTCCACCGTCTCCATCGCCAAGGGCGACGCCCCCTGGCTGCGCGACACCGAGAAGCACCTCAACGCCGTGATCGCCGCCCAGGCCGCCGGACACGGCGCCCGCTACGTCGACACCTACACGCCCTCCATCGGCCACGACGCCTGCAAGCCCACCGGCACCCGCTGGCTCGAACCGCTCTTCGCCACCGGCGCGGCCGCCTTCCACCCCAACACCGCGGGCGAACAGTCGATGGCCACCGCCACCCTCGCCGTCGCAGGCTGACCCTGCTCTCGCTGCCACCGGTCCCCGCGCCTCCCCGGCCGGGGACCGGTCATCGACAGACCCGAACACCCCCTCCACGCAGTCGAGTTGGGGATGTCAGTGCCAGAGCGGACCGCTGTTGTCGCTCTCCGCGTCCTCGCAGGCTCGGATCCGCTGCTCCACGGCCTGCGCCTCGGCGTACCGCCCCTGCGCTCGCAGGTGTGCGGCACGGACGCTCATGGCGGCGACGTCACAGGTGACGGTCCCGCCCGCCGCCGTTGCCGGGGCGCTCCCGGCGAGCAGTGCGGCGCCACTGAGGGCCACGGCCAGCGTGAGGGTCGACGCGCGACGGATCACAGGTACTCCTCCGGTGGGGCTACTTCGCTTCGCCCGCCCTCGAGTTGACCATCCGTACTGTCCGAGCTCCACCACCCACGCCGACCCGGGCGGGTGAACCACCCCTTGCCACCGGTCAGCAAACTGGGTGCCCGCTCAGCGGCAGCACCCCGAGCGCGGTCCGCCCTTGTGCTCCCGTTCGCGCCCGGAGTCGCGCGGCACCTGGCGGGGCCATCCGAAGCGTTCGACCGGGCCAGAACAGCTCTTGACGGCAATGTACTTTGCACTGCAAAGTACATTGCATCAGGAAGCACACAAGCAGGGGGCCACACCATGGGGGTACCGGCAGTGAACGACGAGCGCAGGGCAGCGGCCGAACAGCTACTGGCCCGCACCGAGGCACTCCGCACCCGAGCCCGCGCCCGGACCGGCGGCGCCTGGGCGGTCCTGCTCGGGTTCGGCCTGCTCGCGCTCGCCGCAGTGCCCATCGCCCGCTACGCGTTCAACTTCGGTGCCGACGGGCGTCACGTCTCCGTCTACCCGTTCTTCGCCTACGCGGAGCTGACCGAACAGTGCGTCACCCACCAGTGGGGGACGCCGTGCAGTACGCAGGAGTTCGACGGCTCGGTGCTCAAATTCGTCTGCTGGGGTGTCTGGTTCGCCCTCCTGCCGCTGGCCTGGGCCGCCGCGGCCCGCTGGTACCGCCTGCGCGGGGAGTCCCGTGGGATAGTGCCGCGCCGTACCGTCTGGCTGCTCACCGTCGGCGGTGCCACCGTCGTGGTGCTGGCCGCACTGGCGGGGTTGCTCCTGGTGCGCAGCCACCGCCGCGTCATGTCCGTACTGGACAACGGCTACGCCTCGCCCTGGTACCTGGTCGGTGTCGGGCTCCTGGCGCTGGGGCTGGTCGAACGCAGCTGGATCACCGCCGCGGCGGGCGCTGCGCACAGCGCAATGCTCGCCGCGTACATCGGGGCGGGCCTACAGACCGGCCTGCTGCCCTGGGCACCGGAGCCGCAGCCCGGCTGGGTCGACGGCCCGCAGGTCAAGGCGCTGCTGCTGGCGGCCGTGCTGCTGGCCGCCGCCTTCGCCCAGCGGGCGGCCGACCGACGGCTCGCCGGGCCCGCCGCATCGAGTACGGTCGGCCCATGACCACCGGGGACGCAGACCCGCAGCACGAGGACGAGCTGCATCCGACCAACACCCTCGACGACACCGTGCACCAACGGGTGCGGCTCGGGATCCTGACCATCGCCCGCGAGGCCGACCGGGTGGACTTCGGCTTCCTCAAGGCCCAACTCGCGGTCACCGACGGCAATCTGTCCCGGCATGTGAAGGTCCTGGAGGACTCCGGCCTGATCAGCGTCGAAAAGGGCTACGCCGGACGCCGCCCCCGCACCTGGGTGACCCTCACCCCCCGGGGCGCCCAGGCTCTGGACCACGAACTCCGCGCCCTGCGCGAGCTCGTCCACCGCCTGGACAACAGCCCGACCCGGGCGCCCGCCCCGGACAGCTGACCCACCGTCGGCCCGGCCGGTCGGTAAATCCGAGCGGCCGGCCGCCCGGGTCTGCCACGATCAGCGGATGGGCATGCTGGACGGAGTGGCAGGCAGGGTCGCGGGCGGGGCCGTCGTGGAGTTCCGGCCGACCGGCTCCTCGATGGTCCCGCTGATCCGCAGCCGGCAGCAGGTGGTCGTCGCACCGGTCGACCCGTCGAAGCTGGAGACCGGGGACATCGTGCTCGCCCGGGTCGCCGGGACGGTGTACCTGCACCTGGTGTCCGCCGTGGACCCGGCCAGGCGGCGAGTGCAGATCAGCAACAACCGTGGCCGGGTCAACGGTTGGACCGGTCACGACCGGGTCTTCGGCATCTGCGCATCGGTGGACGGCGTCGCCCGGCCCGGCGTTGCGGGCAAGACCCTGACGGTGGAGCCACAGGCAGCCGCGCCCCGGTAGGCCGGCCCGATCCGGGAGCGGCCCACCGGGCGTCCGTCCTACCTGCTGCTACTTGCTCACCGCGAAGCGCATCAGGTCCTTCTCGTCCCCCTGCTTGATCTTCCCGGTCTCGTTGATCACCTGCAGCTTCCAGCCCGCGCCGACCCGCACCGCCTTCGCGACCGCGCAGCCGTTGTCGTTGGTGAGCATGCTGGGCCAGATGTCGGCGACCTGCTGGCTGCTGCCACCCGTCGCGTCGTACACCTTGAAGCTGATGTTCCGCGCGTTCTGGAACGCGCTGCGCTTCTTGTAGGCGGCGGCGATGAACACGATGGACGTGATGTTCGCCGGGACCCGGGAGAAGTCGACGGTCACCGTCTCGTCGTCACCGTCGCCGTGCCCGGTCTGGTTGTCCCCACTGTGTATCAACCCGCCGTTGCCCAGCGGGTCCAGGGAGTCCAGCCCGGCCAGCCGTACGGGCTCCGCGCCCTGCATCGCGATGGCGATCAGGTCGAGGTCGGTGCCGGCCTTCTGCCGGAGCTTGCCGATCAGCCCGCCGCTGCTCCCGACGGTCGGGTCCCAGGAGGCCCCGATGGACAGGTGGGTGACCCCGTCGAGGTCCGCCGGGCCGTCTTCCTTCGTCAACGTGATCATGCGCGATCCTCTCGGTCGTGGGCTGCTGCACCCGAGTCTGCCTGGTCTCCCCGGCACTCGGCCCACCCGGGGCGGAGTTACGCGGAACGGCCGCCTCCGAGTCTGCCTGACGGGCGCACCCTTCCCACGACCGACCCGCTGCTACAGCGCCCGGACGTCGCTCGCCCGCGGACCGCGCTGGACCTTGTTCCCCTGCCTACTCCCGGCGGATCCCGAACCGGAGCGCCGTCAGCTGATCTGCCAGAGCTGGAGGGCCGAGCCGCCGGACGGCTGCTGGGTGACCAAGGCACCGTCCGTGGTGGCGGCGGTGGTCAGCAGGAGGGTGCTCTGCCTGTTCGCGACGGTGTAGCCGCTGCCGGTGGCGGTGATCAGCCAGCGCTGACTGTCGCCACCGGTGCAGGTGGCCTGGACGACGGCCGCGTTCGCGGTGGCGGCGGCAACGTCGGCGCACAGACCGGAGACACCGTTGACCATCGTGTAACTGCCGTCAGGGTAGGCCGTCAGCTGCCACTGCTGGTTACGGCCGCCGTGCGGCTGCCAGGTGATCAGCTGGGTGCCCGGGGTCATCGAGGAGGCCGGGTCGTCCAACGCCTTGCCGTTCACGGTGAGCGTCCTGGTGCCGCTCAACTGGCCGCCGTAGACCTCGAATTCGTACAGTGAGTAGCCGTATCCGGTGCCCCGCTGGGTGCCGTACATCCGGATGTAGCGGCCAGCTCCGCTGAGACCGGTGAGCTCCTGGACKCCGCCGGTGCCGGCGGTGGTGGACTGGACGGTGCGCCAGGTCACCGCGTCGTCGGAGAGCTGGATCTGGAAGGCCTTGCCGTACGCGGCCTCCCAGCGGAGCACGACGCGGTTGACTGTCTGGGTGGAGCCGAGGTCGACCTGGATCCACTGCGGGTCGGCGTAGGCGCTGGCCCAGCGGGTCCCCGGATCGCCGTCCGTGGCGAAGGCGGCCGGGAAGGCGGCGGTCTCGGTGCTGGACGCGGTGGTCGGGCGGTTGTGCGCGAGGTCGCCGGGCTGAGCCGTCGAGGGCCAGCCCGGGTGGTGGCCGACGGCGGCGACGATCGGGGTGAACGCGGCGTAGGTGGCGGCCGGCTTCGGTGAGCCCCAGGTCTGTTGGGCCAGCGCCCGGAGCGGGTACATAATGCCTGCGGCGATCTGGCTCTCGGTCTCGGCCGTGGGGTTGTCGCACCAGACGTGGATCAGCGAGCCGGGGTTGCGGGACGGGTCGGCGAGCGTGTTGTTGCCCTGGAACAGGTCCGGCTGCCAACTCTCGTACATCCACCGGGTGTCCGGCTTCGCGCCGCCGAGCACGTAGTACGTCGGCGTCCAGGACTCGTTGGCCACCACGTGTCCTGCGTCGGCGAGTTGCTGGGGCGTCAGGCCGTAGTTGTACCAGTACTCGACCAGGATGTTCCGGTCCGGCTGGACCGTGCCGTCACCGGCCTTGATGCCGTCGTTCCACATCCTGGTGGTCTTCCCGGCGGCCCGGACCAGCGCGTTGGACCAGTTCACGAAGCCGTAGTAGGTGTCCTTGGCCGTGGCGTTGGCACCGTAGTGGGCGCGGGCGTAGCTGAGCAGCTGAGGGTACTTGGCGTAGTCGGTGACGTACTCGTCCGCGCCGATGTGCCAGTAGGGGGCCGGAAAGAGCGGCAGGTACTCCTGGATCAGGTCCTTGATCAGGGTGTACGAGCCGGGCAGCGAGAGGTCGATGAAGTCGGGGCTGACCGTGCCCGAGCTGTTCTTGAGCTTGAGTTCGGGGTGGGCGGCCAGGATCGCGTTCATGTGCCCGGGGGTGTCGATCTCCGGGACGATCGTGACGTGGTACTTCTGGCCCAGCGCCACCAGCGCGGCGATGCCCTGCTTGCTGTAGTGGTCGGCGGAGACGATCTCCGGGTGGGTGGAGCTCTCCAGCCGGAAGCCGTAGGTGTCCGACAGGTGGAAGTGGAAGTAGTTCAGCTTGAGGTAGGCCAGTTCCTTGATGTGCTGCTCGATCCACGGCACGGTGAAGAACTTCCGCCCCTGGTCGATCATCAGCCCGCGTTCGGCCTTGGTCGGCCAGTCCACGGCGGTACCGGCCGGGACGGTGGCCGACTGACGCAGGAGCTGGAGCACGGTCCGGGTGCCGTTGAAGACCCCGGCGTCGGTGGCGCCCTGGAGCGTGACGCTCTGGCCGACCGTCATCCGGTAGCCCTCGGTGGGCAGCGCCGCGTCCCCGAGGGTCAGCGCGATGTCCCCGGCCACGGGGCTGCCGGCGACCACCGGGACGGTCCGGCCGGTCAGGTCCCGCAGGTCATCGGCGAACGTCCCTGCCTCGTCGGCAAGTTGGGCACTGTACGCCGGGTCGACCACGATCCGGCCGGCGGTGAAAGTGAACGAGCCGGTACCGGCGGTCCACTGGCGCAGCGCCGGTACGGTCTGCGGGGGTCCGGCGGCGGCCTGCGCCGGAGCAACTGCCAAGCCTGGCAGGGCCAGTGCGGCCACGGTGCAGAGTACGGCGGTGAGCAGCCTGAGCAGTCGCACGACGGGCCTCCAGCCATTGGCGGACTGCGGACAAGTGCAGCGCAACTCCCGCACTGGCGTCAATAGTTGATTGAACATCGGCCTGATCGAGCACATTCGAGCACGACCGGCCCTCCTGGGCTGCACCGAACGGTGAGCCGCAGGTTAGGCTCTCCGTGAATCATCGCCACAGGTCAGGACGGTCCGCAGGATGAACGGCACGGTCACCGCAGTCAGCAGCAACGAGGCTTACTCGTTCACCAAGCCCAACCGCGCCGCCATCACACTGCTTGCCGGGCTCGGCGTGCAGGGCGACATACACGCGGGCGTGACGGTCAAGCACCGCTCGCGGATCGCCCAGGACCCCACCCAGCCGAATCTCCGTCAGGTCCACCTGATCCACCAGGAGCTCTTCGCCGAGGTCGGCGCGGAGGGCTTCGACGTGACCTCCGGCCAGCTCGGCGAGAACATCACCACCAGCGGAATCGACCTGCTCGGCCTGCCCGTCGGAGCGCTGCTGCGGATCGGCACCGAGGCGGTCGTGGAGGTCACCGGCCTGCGCAACCCCTGCCTGCAGATCGACAACTTCCAGGACGGTCTGCTGAAGCAGGTCGTCGGCCGGGACGAGGCGGGGAACGTCGTCCGCAAGGCCGGCGTCATGAGCATCGTCCGGACCGGCGGCGTGGTCCGCCCGGGCGACCCGATCACGGTCGAACTCCCGGCCGAGCCTCACCGGCCCCTCGAACGCGTCTGAACAGCCGCCCGAACCGCGGATAATGGCCACGCCGGATGCCTCTGCGTGCGGCACGTACCGAACCGAGGAATAGACCTATGACCTTGACGAAGGGCCGCCGGGTCAGGCTCACGACGGACATCGGGCTGGCCGACGCGGTCGCGGCGCCGACCGGGGCCGTGGTCGGATTCCTGTCCCTGGCGGCGGGCACCGAGGGCACCGTCGAGCGGGTGGACGGGCAGCTGCCCGAGCCCGAGGAGGTCCGCGAGTACCGGCGGCTGAAGCCGCTGCTCGACGACTACGGCCACACGATGCCCGCGGAGAGCCGGAAGCGACTCGAATCGCAGATCGCCGCCCTGGAGCCCGAGTGGGCCGCCTTCCAGGAGCAGGGGGTCAGCGTCACGGTCCGGGTCCGCCTCGACAACGGGTTCGTCCTCGACGGCGCGCACGAGGACGTGCTCGCCCTGGTCTGACCGGGACGCTGACCAGCCGTCACTCACCGCCGCCGAGCAGGGCCCGCAACGCACGGGCCGTCTCGGCGGTGCACGCTCTGCTGCGGACGGCCGAGCGCGGAGAGCAGCAGCCCCTCGTCGCGGATCATCCCGGCTCCACCCGCCAGATACCCGACATCGTCGAGGTCGAGGTGATCGGTCACCGGTCGGCCAGCCTCTCCAGCGTGCGGGCATTGACGGCTCGGATCCTGGCCACCAGCACGACAGTGCCGACGCCAAGTCAGTTTTCCGGCCGGGTCCGCCGAACGGAGGTCACCTGTCGGCGAGCGTGTCGAGCGTCTGCAGCGCCCACCCGGGCAGTTCGAGGGTGGCGGCCGCGATGTTCTCGTGCAGATGCGTGACCGAGGAGGTACCCGGGATCAGCAGGATGGCCGGCGAGCGGTGCAGCAGCCAGGCCAGCGCCACCTGCCGGGCCGTGCAGCCCAGGTCGCGGGCGACCCTGTCAAGGGCGTCCGCCTGCACCGGACGGAAGCCGCCCAGCGGGTAGAACGGCACGTACGCGATGCCTTCTTCGGTGCACCGGTCGACGAGCGCGTCGTCCTCGCGGCGGGCCACGTTGTAGTAGTTCTGGACGGTGGTCACCGGGGCGATCTCCTGCGCCGCCCGCACCTGTTCGGCGCTGACGTTGCTGACTCCCAGGTGCCGGATCAGGCCCTGCTCGCGCAGTTCGGCCAGCACGCCGAAGGGTTCGGCCAGGTCGGCGGCGGCCCGGGTGTCGGTCATCCGCAGGTTGACCAGGTCCAGCGCCGGCACGTCCAGGCGGGCGAGATTGTCGTGCACCGCCCGGACCAGCTCGTCGGCTGACACAGCGGCGGGCCAGGCGCCGTCAGGAGTACGGCGCGCGCCGACCTTGGTGACGAGTCGCAGCTGCTCCGGGTAGGGGTGCAGCGCTTCGCGGATTAGGTCGTTGACCACGTGTGGGCCGTAGTAGTCGCTGGTGTCGATATGGGTGATCCCCGCCTCGACGGCGGCGCGCAGCACGGCCAGCGCGGCGCTGCGGTCACGCGGCGGCCCCCAGACCTTCGGGCCCGCCAACTGCATGGCTCCGTAACCCATCCGGGTCAGCTCAAGATCGCCGGACTTCCAGGTGCCCGCTACGGCTGCGGTGTTCGTCTCCGTTGTCATGCCCGTATGCTCACGGACTTGTACGCTGACGGCCATTGATTCACACCTGCCTGAATCCTCGGGGGCGTCGACATGGCGGAGCTGGCGTTCTCGGCGAGCGATCTGGCCCAAGTACGGTTCGCCGTCTCGCCGATGTGGGAGGTCGGGACCAGCTTCCGGCTGCTCTGCTCCGGCACCGCACATCCCGTGCACCGGACCTGGGCCGAGCAGGTCCGGCCGCGGTTGGCGCCCGCCGGCCTGGAGCGGGGCTGGCTCGCCGAGCTCGTACCGTCCTGGGGGTACGTCCCCGACTTCCTCAACCCTGCGCCGGCCGGTCCGGCTCCCACGCTGGACCAGGAGTTGGCCGCGATCCGGGCGGCCCCCGCCGCCAGGCTCCGCCAGGACCTCGACCGGCTGCGGGAGGAGCAGGGCCGTCTCGGGCCCCGCTCGCGGAGCCTGTACGCGGAACCCCGGTCCGGCCTGCTCCGGGTCACCGAGGAGATCGAGACGTACTGGGAGCTGGCCCTCGCTCCCTACTGGGCCCGGATCCTCGCCGTCCTCGAGGCCGATCTCTTCCACCGGGCCCGCCAGGTCGCCGAGCACGGCACCGGGCACCTTCTCAACGATCTGCACCCTTCGGTCAGTTGGGACGACAATGCCCTGCAACTCGCCCACCGGAAACGCACCCTGCCCCGGCAGACCGCAGGGGCAGGACTGCTGCTGATCCCCTCCGCCTTCACCGCCCCGGGCCCGCTCACCCGGGTCACCTGGCCGGAACCACCCCAACTGGCCTACCCCGCCCGCGGCGTGGGCTCACTCTGGGAACCTCGCCCCACCACCCGGACCGACGCCCTCGCCGCCGTCCTCGGCCGCTCCCGGACCCTGCTGCTCACCGAACTCGAGATCCCGGCCTCCACCACCGACCTGGCCCGCCGCACCGGCCTCTCCCCGGCCGGTGTCTCGCAGTCCCTCACCGCACTCCGCACCGCAGGCCTGGTCAGCGCCCACCGAGCCGGCCGCTCGGTCCTCTACGCCCGGACCACCGCCGCCGAATCCCTCCTCACCGCCGCCAGGCGGGCAGGCGCTTCTCGGTGAACGCGTGGGCGCCTTCGGTGGCGTCGGTGGTGGTGAAGACGGGGGTACTGAGAGGGTCCTGGACGGCGTAGGCGGTGTGGTCGTCGAGGCCGCGGGTGTCCTGCACGATCCGCTTGGTGGCGTGGACGGCCTGGCGGGAGTGGGTCTGGACGCGTTCAGCCAGGGTGAGGGCTGCCTACCCGGACGAGACCAGCCACTTCGTCCGGTGGTCCGTCCAGCACCGGCATGCCAAGGGACTCACCTACGGCACCGTGCGCTGGACAGGACCCTGCGGGACGATCGACAGCGAGAAGCGCTGGGCCGACGCCAGGCGCCTCCTGCACGACGACACGCTGGCGACCTCGGATCGAGTCGCCGGCCTGCTGCTGGTCCTCTATGCCCAGCAGATCGCCACCATCAGCCGCCTGACGGTCGACGACGTCCACCTCGACAACGACAAGGTCGGGATCACGTTCGGTACCTCACTGTCGTCCTCCCCGAACCGCTGGCCGGCCTGGTGCGCGACCTCATCGCCACCCGGCGCGGCAAGGCCAGGATCGGCGCCCCCGACGACGCGCCGTGGCTATTCCCCGGCGGCCGTCCCGGACAGCCCATCGGTGACGACCGGCTCGGCCTCCGCCTCCAGAAGATCGGCCTCCAGCCGCGCCAGGACCGCTCCACCGCCCTGTTCACCCTCGCCACCGAGGTCCCCGCCGCCATCCTTGCCCGGATGCTGGGCGTCCACATCCAGGTCGCCGTCCAGTGGCAGAAGGCATCGGCCGGCGACTGGGCCGCCTACGCCGCCGAGGTCAGCCGCCGTGCCCCCACTCCGGCGGGCGAAGCCCAGACCAACGAGGTTCCCGATGGCCAGCACCCAAGAACAACAATCCCTCCGGGGCTAACGACGTGAAGAGCCACGTTGATCTTGCCGCGATTCCTACACCGAACGAGAGGTGCAACCCATGACCGACCATCTGTCTGCCGTCTTCACGATGCTTGGGCCGGGAGGCCGACGCTTCGCCGATCCCGAAAGCTGGGCGCGTCTTGAGTCGGAGGTCGGCACAGAACTCCCCAGCGACTACCAGGAGTTCATCGACGAGTACGCGCCGATCACGGTCAACAGCCACCTCTATTTCAAGCACCCGGCGACCACACGTTGGAACCTTCTCAAGGACATCCGGGAGACTGAGCAAGCCTTCCGCGATGCCGACTGGGACGGCCTTCCGCACCCGGAGACCGGTGCTGGCGGAGTTCTGGTTCCTGCCTTGTCGACCGACTTCGGCTTCCACGTCTTCCTCAGCCGCAGCCCACGGACGCCCGACTGGAGCGTGGTGGTACACGACCGGGACGAAGGCGGGTACTGGGAGCATGCCATGAGCTTCGCCGAGTGGCTCTACCGGCACCTCATTGGCGAGGAAGTCATCCATCCCAATGGAACGTATTTCTACCCCGGTCCGGTCAATCTCGAACACCTGCCCATGAGTCCGGACGATCGCCCCGTTCCCTGGCACGGACCTGACCGAGGGATGTGACGGTGGTTATCTAGTGTTGTCAAGCCATCGAGCCAGTTCATCCCAGATCTGATCCGGTAAGGCATGTTAGGCAAGTTTCTAGCTGCGGAGGGTGTCGGCGGACGTATCCGCTAGTGTCGAGGACAGGCAGACACTGTGATCCAGGAGGAGCGGTGTACTACAGCGGGTTGGGGCTCGACCGTGTCGTTGATCGGCGGGGAGACTCGGACTGGATCGAGGCACTGCTGACCAGGGCCAGTACCCAGGTCATTCCCCTGTGGCAGGACCAGTGCCTGGTGCGAAACGAAACGCCGTTGCGGCTGCCCTTGGCCCAGGCGAGGGACATCCTCGTCGCGGCCGGCGACCGGGTGCTGCTCGGCCTCGAAGGCGAGAGGGCGGTGTTCGCGGCTGATGTGTCCGGGCTCGAACGGGAGAGCGCCGTCGAGCTGGCCGGCGCGGACAGGATGCTGGACGTGCGGGCGATGGTTCCCACCATCACGCCGGACGAAGCGGGTCTGCTGGCGTACGCGCGGGGAATTCTGCACTGGAACCGCAATCAGCGGTTTTGTGGCGCCTGCGGGGGCCCGGCCCGGTCCTGCAATGGTGGCCACCTGCGGACCTGCCAGAACTGTGGGAAGCTGCTGTTCCCGCGGATCGAACCGGCCGTGATCGTGCTAGTCGAGCTTCCGGGCACGCCCCGGCGCTGCCTGCTCGGCCGCCATGCGGCATCCGGCCCGAACCGCTTCAGCACCCTAGCCGGGTTCGTCGAGATCGGCGAGAGCTTCGAGGACACGGTGCGCCGCGAGGTGCGGGAGGAAGCCGGCGTCACCGTGGGTGCGGTGACCTACCAGGGTTCCCAGGGGTGGCCGTTCCCGGCCGGGGTGATGATCGGGTTTCGCGCCGAGGCCCTTTCCGACGCGATCGATGTGGACAACGTGGAAGTGGTGGAGGCACGCTGGTTCACGGCCGCGGAACTGCGCGCGCGTCTGGCGGACGCTGCTCTCGGCGGCCCGTACCGGGTGGATTCGATTGGCAAGGCGCTCATCGACCAGTGGCTGGCCGACACAGACTGAACCGATGCGGTGCGAAGACAGATTTTACGCTGCCTCGCTCATCTTCTGCTTCAACTCGGCCACCGCCTGCGTCCGTTATCTGGGGTTGAGTAGCCAAAAGCGCAGCTCAGAGGCCATGGGGCGCTGTAAGGCATGAGGGCAGCCCGCTCGCAGGTTTGGACATCTGTCTGACGAAGAGTCTCGATCGAAACTCTTTGCCGCCCTGGTCAGAGGGCCTGCGCACCCGCCGACTGAGCTGCGGAGTGAAAACCGCAGCGACGGGGACCAGCGTACAACCGCATGCCTTACAACCCTTACGGCTTACAGCAACCCACGATAACCTCGGGGCCGAGGCATTCGGAGAGTTCCAATACCCGACTCCACCATTAAGCCACCCGGACGGGGGCGGTGCCAGGCCCCCGTGGAACACTGCGGCCCATGTCTCTCGCCGATCTCAGCCTCGCCCAGTGGCGGTCCTTCGACCTGCCGACCGCACGTACCGTCGCCGAGGAAGCGGCCCGGCGGGTCGGCGGGCGGCTCACCGCCGTCGAGACCGTCGAGCACCTCGGCGGCCCGCTGCACCGGGTCGGGATCGAGCGGAACGGCCAGGAGTTCGCCCTGATACCGGGCGGCACGCTGACGCTCGGGTTCGACCTGGACGCCTGGCAGCCGACCCCGGAGCAGGCTGCCGACTACGCCCAGAGCGTGGAGCACGGCTTCGGCTGTGCGCCCGACCTGCGGGCGCACCTCGCGGACATGCTCAGTCCCCGCCGGAGCGTCACCCTCGCCACGGTGCTGATGGCGGTTCAGGACGAGGAACTGACCGAGCTGCCCGCCGACATGCCGGCGGTGCTGGCAGCCCGCGGCCTGCGGCTGCCGAGTGCCGACGAGTGGGAGCACGCCTGCGGAGCCGGGGCGGACACCCTCTTCCGCTGGGGCAACGACTGCCCTCTCGACCGCATCCCCTACAACGACGCAGCAGGGCCACAGAACCAGAAGAACGCCTTCGGCCTGCGGATCACTTACGACACCTACCGCACCGAGCTGACCAGCGACGTCACCTCGGTGCACRGCGGTGACGGCGGCGAGTCGGTCTGCGGCGGCTACGGCACCGTGCTGGCCTGGCTGCCGCTGGCCACCGCCAACCGCAACCCCGCCATGGCCGAGTTCGTTTACGGTCCGGACGGCTCGGACCTCTGCGAGGACTTCTCCACCCGGCCCGTCCTGGCGCTGTGATCCCCGCGGAAAACTTTTCTGCGAAATCATCGCCGCGGATGTCGAAATCCCGGCGCGTGCCTCTACCTGTCAGTGCAGGCACCCGCCGAGGGTGCCGCAGACACCGAGGAGCAGGTCATGAAGTACATGCTGTTGATGCAGTTCAGCGCGGCGACCGCCGACTTCCCGGCGATCGACACCTGGACGTCGGAGGAGGTCCGGGCCCACATCGGCTTCATGGGCGAGGCCAACCGCAAGCTGGCCGCCGACGGCGAGTTCGTGGACGCCCAGGGGCTGGCGATGCCCGACGCCGCGAAGATCGTCCGCGCCGGGGCCAACGGCGTGCCGGTGGTCACCGAGGGCCCGTTCGCGGAGACCAAGGAGTGGGTGGCGGGCTGGTGGATCGTCGACTGCGAGAGCCCCGAGCGCGCGGTCGAGATCGCTGCCCAGGTCTCGGCCGCCCCGGGCCCCGGCGGGCGGCCGCTCAACATGCCGATCGAGGTGCGGCAGGTGATGTCGGTGCCGACCGAGGAAATGTAGACCGTTGACCGGACTCGACCCGGCCGCCGAGGACCTGCTGCGCGAACTGGCGCCGCAGGTCGTCGGCGTGCTCACCCGCAGGTTCGGCGACTTCACCGCAGCCGAGGACGCCGTCCAGGAGGCGCTGCTCGCAGCGGCCCTCCAGTGGCCGGCCGAGGGCCTGCCCGCCAATCCTCGCGGCTGGCTGATCCAGGTCGCCCAGCGGCGGATGACCGAGGAGGTACGCAGTGAGCAGGCCCGGCGCCGCCGGGAGGACCGGGTGGCCGGGCAGGTGCCGGCCGACCGGTGGTCGGTGCCGCCCGCCGACGCCGAGGATGCCGGCGGCCGGGACGACACCCTGCTCCTGCTGTTCCTGTGCTGCCACCCCGCCCTGTCGCCCGCCTCCGCGATCGCCCTCACGCTGCGCTCGGTCGGCGGCCTGACCACCGGTCAGATCGCGGACGCCTTCCTGGTGCCCGAGGCGACCATGGGGCAGCGGATCAGCCGCGCCAAACAGCGGATCAGGAGCTCGGCGGTCCCGTTCCGGCTGCCGGAGCCCGAGGACTGGCCGGACCGGCTCGGTTCGGTGCTGCACGTGCTCTACCTGATCTTCAACGAGGGCTACGCCACCAGCGCAGGTCCCGACCTCCAGCGCGTCGAACTCTCCCGCGAGGCCATCCGGTTGACCCGCGCCCTGCACACCGTGCTGCCGGAGCACGGCGAGGTCACCGGCCTGCTCGCGCTGATGCTGCTCAACCACGCCCGCAGCCGGGCCCGCACCAGCGGCGCGGGCGAACTGATCCCGCTCGCCGACCAGGACCGCAGCCGCTGGGACGCCGAGGCGATCGCCGAGGGCGTCGCACTGATCACCGCCGCACTCCCCCGCGGCCCGGTCGGCCCGTACCAGGTGCAGGCGGCCATCGCCGCCGTCCACGACGAGGCCGCGACCGCCGAGCAGACCGACTGGCCGCAGATCCTGGCGCTGTACGGGGTGTTGGAGCGGCTGGCCCCCACCCCCGTGGTCGCGCTCAACCGGGTCGTCGCCACCGCCATGGTGCACGGCCCGGCCGTCGGCCTCGCCGAGCTGGACGCGCTGGAGTCCGCCGGGCAGCWGACCGGCCGTCACCGGCCCGCCGTGGTGCGCGGCTACCTGCTGGAGCTGTCCGGGGATGCGGCCGGCGCCGCCGAGCAGTACCGCGCCGCCGCCCGGCACACCGCCAGTCTCCCGGAGCGCCACCACCTGACGATACGGGCGGCCCGCCTCACCCGGTGACAGCGAGGCGCGAACGGGACTGCCCGGTCATCAGCTCCCGGATCCGGTCACGCAACCAGGCGTGCGCGGGGTCGGCGTCGTACCGGGGGTGCCAGGCGAGGCCGAACGGTAGCGGGGGCAGCGCCAACGGGATCTCGAACATGGTCAGACCCAGTGCGTCGGTCAGCCCGCGCGCACGACTGGTGGCCAGGCCCACCAGGTCGCTGTCGAGCACCATGAACAGCGCGGCTGGGAAAGTCGGAGCACTGCCCAACACCCGGCGGGCCAGGCCGAGTTCGGCCAGCGCGGTGTCGATCGGACCGTGCAGCAGCCCGCGCCGGGAGACACTCAGCTGCGGGGCGGCGGCGAACCGCTCCGGCGTGACCGGACCGCCGGTCAGCAACGGGTGCCCGGCGCGCACCACCCCGAGCATCCGGTCCTCGAAGAGCTGCTCGACCCGCACCTCGGGCGCGGTGCTGTCGATCACCCCGACCTCCAGGTCGGCGCCGCCCTCGCGCAGCGTCGGCGCGTCCAGGTGACTCTCCGCCAGGAACCGCAGCCGCACCCCCGGCGCCTCGGCCGCCGCCCGGGCCAGCAGCGCCGCACCGTACGAGGCGGCGAACGCGTCGTGGGCGAGCACGGTGAAGGTACGGGTGAGCGTGCCGAGGTCCACCTGCCCGGTCGGGGTGAACAGCGCCTGGGCCCGCTCCACCACCGCCCGCACCTCCGCTCGCAGCGACAGCGCGTGCGGCGTCGGCACCATCGCGCGTCCGGCCCGGACCAGCACCGGATCGCCCAGCGCCTTGCGGATCCGGCCCAGGGTCCGGCTCATCGCGGGCTCCGAGAGGTGCATCCGCCGAGCCGCTCCGGAGACGCTGCCCTCCTCCAGCAGCAGGTCGAGGGCGATCAGCAGGTTGAGGTCCAGACCGGATTGCGTCACACGCATTCATCCCTTGTGAAACATGCACTGGAAGACAGGAGCCGGGCGCCCTACGGTGACAGACATCCCGTCATCCACGCCAGCTCCAGGGGGAGCCTTGTCCACGCCTGCCCTTACGCCCGTCCCGGTGCCCACTGCCGCCCCACCCGGCCGCCTGGTGGTGCTCGCCGTCTGCGCCTGCGTGCTGATCGCCCAGAGCATGGTCGCCGCGATCAACCTGATGATCCCGCAACTCACCGCCTCCGGCCTCGACTTGAACAGCAGTCAGCTGGTCTGGGCGGTCGACGCCTACGTGATCGTGTTCGCCGGCCTGCTGATCCCCGCCGGTGCGCTCGGCGACCGCTACGGCCGCCGGCGCGCACTGCTGGCCGGGCTCGGCCTGTTCGCACTCGGCGCGACGGTCAGCGCCCTGGCCACCGGCCCGGCCCTGCTGATCGCCGGACGCGCCGTCTCCGGCGCCGGAGCGGCGCTGATCATGCCCGCCACCATGTCGATCCTGGTCCAGCTGGCCGGTCCCGAAGGCCGAGCCCGCGCGCTGGCCTCCTGGACGCTCGCCCTCGGCCTCGGCGGTCTCGCGGGCAACGTCGGCGGCGGGCTGATCGCCCAGTTCCTGCCCTGGCAGGCGCTGTTCTGGTCGATGCTCCCACTGGCCGCCGTGCTGGCCCTCGCGGTCGCCCGCACCGTACCCGACTCGCCCCGGCACCCCGCCGCCACCGACGGCCTCGGCTCGCTGCTGCTGATCGGCGGGCTGGCCGCCCTGCTCTTCGGCATCATCGAAGGCCCCTCCCAGGGGTGGGCCTCCGCCCGGGTGCTGACCGGCTTCGCCGCCGGTGCGCTGCTGCTCGCGCTCTTCACCGGCCATGCACTCCGGGCCGCGCACCCGCTCGTCGACCCCCGGGTGTTCCGCAACCGACGGCTGCGGGCAGCGGCGCTCGGCTCGGCCGCCGGCTTCTTCGGCCTGTTCGCGCTGTTCTACGTCAACTCCCAGTACCTGCAGTACGTCAAGGGCTTCTCGGCCGCCCTCACCGGCCTGGCCATCGTGCCGCTCACCGTCGGCATGGCACTGGCCCCCAAGGCCGCTGTCCGGATCCAGGCCCGCTACGGCCCGCGCCCGCTGATCGGCGGCGGACTGCTGCTGATCGGGCTCGGCCTGCTCTGCGTCTCGACCGCCGACGCGGGCACGCCCTACCCGCTGTACGCCGGTTACCTGCTGGTGCTCTCCTGCGGCATGGGGCTCTCCGCACCCGCGCTCGCCTTCGGCGTGGTCTCCGAACTCCCGCCCGGCCAGGCCGGATTGGGCGCCGGACTGAACACCGCCGCCCGCGAGATCGGCGCCGCGCTCGGCGTCGCGGCGGTCGGCACGGTGCTCGCCGCCCACTCCGGCGGGCACCCCACCGTGGCAGCGGAGTTCGTCCCGGCCATGTCGCTCGGCCTCCGGCTGGTCGCCCTCCTGGTCCTGGCCGCCGCTGCAACGGCCACCCTCGGCTACCGGGCCGACCGTCGGCCCGGTAGTCGCCGTTGTGGGCGGTGAGGAGGGTGAACGGGGCGATGTCGCGGTCCACCACGTCGCACCACCAGCCGAAGCGGTCCTCGGCCGGCACTCTCCAGGTCAGGACGGCATTCACGTCGTCAAATACCCGGCCAGGTAGGGAGATTGACGCCCCGCCTGATACGGTCACGCCCAGTTGATCCGGATTCGTCCCTGGAGGGGCCATGGCACTTCTGCCCGCTTGGATGCGCAACGCCGCGATGCCGATCTACGAGCAGCGCGTCATGAAGGGCCTGGCCGGCCTGCCCCGACCCCGGCACGTCGGGATCATGCTCGACGGCAACCGCCGCTGGGCCCGCCAGAACGGCCACAAGGACGTCGCCGAGGGCTACCGGGTCGGCGGGGTCAGGGCCGAGGAGTTCCTGACCTGGTGCGCGGAGGCCGAGATCGGCCACGTCAGCCTGTTCATGCTCTCGGACGACAACGTGTCCGGCCGGCCCGAGCACGAACTCGTCCCGCTGCTGCGCATCATCGAGGACACCGTCACCGGCCTGGCCGCCCCCGGAAAGCCGTGGCGGGTCAACGTGATCGGCTCCCTCGACCTGCTGCCCGGCGAGCACGCCGCCGCCCTGAAGGAGGCCGCCGCCGCGACCGTCGGCCGAACGGGCCTGCAGGTGGACGTCGCGATCGGGTACGGCGGCCGCCGGGAGATCGTGGACGCGGTCCGCACCGCGTTCCGCCAGCACACCGACGCGGGCGGCGACCCGGCCGAGTTCGCCGACCGGATCGACATCGACGACATCAGCGCGAACCTCTACTCGGCCGCCGGGGCCGACGCCACCGATCTGGTCATCCGCACCAGCGGCGAGCAGCGGATGTCCGGCTTCCTGCTCTGGCAGTCCGCGTACTCCGAGTTCCACTTCGTGGACGTGTACTGGCCCGCGTTCCGCCGGGTGGACTTCCTGCGGGCCCTGCGCTCCTACGCCGAGCGGGACCGCCGCTACGGCAAGTAGGCACTCAGCGGTGCGGGTACTCCGCGGCGCGGTCCTGGAAGGCGAGGATCGCCGGGTTCTGGACCACGCCGTCGCGGATCTCGGTGGCGCGGCGGATCGTCTCGTCGGTGTCCCGGGCCGCGGCGCCGGTGAGGACGGCTCCCAGGAACGGCAGCAGCGCCTCGCTGTTCTCCCAGGTCGCCGAGTTCCACAGGTAGGACGGGCTGTGGTCGACGCCGTAGTAGCGGACGTTGTCGCCGACCACGAAGGTCGGCTCGGTGAAGGTGGTGGGGCGCGCCCAGCTGAAGCCCATGCCCTCGTCGCAGGAGACGTCGACCACCAGGGTGCCCGGCGCGAGCAGGGCGAGGTCCTCGTCGGCGAGGAAGACCAGCGGCGCCGCGGTGTCCTGGAGCACGCAGTTGACGATGATGTCGTGCTCGGCCAGGAAGTCCGCGAACGGGACCCGCCCGTCCTCGGTGATGGCGTGGATCGGCCGCGGTGCGGTGTCCTCCCGGTCGAACTGGACGATCCGCGCCGAGTGGATCGGCGAGCTGACGGCCGTGACGCCCCGTTGGGTGAGGACGTCGACGTCGTGCACACCGAGCGCGGCCAACGCGGTGACCGCGCCCCGGGCCGTCGCGCCGAAGCCGATCACGGCCGCGCGCAGCCGGCGGCCGTAGTCACCGGTCGAGCCCTGGATCTGCAGCGCGTGCAGGACCGAGGAGTAGCCGGCCAGTTCGTTGTTCTTGTGGAAGACGTGCAGGTTGAACGAGCCGTCGTTGGTCCAGTGGTTCATCGCCTCGAAGGCGATCACCGTCAGCTTCCGGTCGATGGCCAGCTGGGTCAGCTCCCGGTCCTGCACGCAGTGCGGCCAGCCCCAGAGCACCTGGCCCTCGCGCAGCTCGGCGAGGTCGGCGGCCAGCGGCTTCGCGAGCAGGATGACATCGCACTCGGCGATCAGCTCCTCGCGTGACCGGAAGCCTCCGACCAGTGCCTTCAACGACTCGTCCGTGACGCCGAAGCGCTCGCCGTAGCCGTGTTCCAGGAAGATGCCGCTGCGCAGCTCGGGGTCGATCCGCTCGAAATGAGCGGGGTGGATGGGCCGCCGGAACTCGTTCTCCTTGCGGGACTTCGCCAGTACGCCGAGGCTGAGCTGCTTCATAC